>NZ_JAQZSD010000011.1:0-89805 GCF_028674935.1 Lysinibacillus sp. CNPSo 3705
TATAAAGGAAAGCGTGACTAAAATAATAGTGTGATACATTGCGTTGTTTGGAGAAGCATCGCTCGACTCCTGCGGGAAAGCGAGACAGACGAGACCCCGTACGAAGCGAAGCGTAGGAGGAGGCTCGGCGCTCGCCCGCGGAAAGCGAGCGGAATGCTTCGGAAAACAACAGTAGAGGCATAGTGCAAATGAAAAAAGCGAGGTATTCAACGAATTAATCGTTGAATACCTCGCAATGTGAGAAGATATAGACTTTTTCAGTGCCTTAGGGCATCCCAACTGTTTTTTTATTCACTTTATACGACCATATCCAGCAAAGTGTGATTTCCAATAAGAGCTATTTAAATTAGCAACAGAAACACCACCGTCACTTGCACTAATCATTTGACTATTTCCAATATAAATGCCTACATGAGAAATACCAGCTTTATATGTATTAGCGAAGAATACTAAATCACCTACTTGAGGTGAACTTACTTTTTTAGCTGAACTGTAAAAACCTGCTGCAGACTTACGAGCTGTAGAAATACCAGCATTATTATACACATAAGTGACGTAGCCTGAGCAATCAAAACCTGTACTCGGCTTACTTCCACCAAATGTATATTTTACGCCTAATTGTTTTTTAGCAACTTGCACTAGATTAGTAGTTGGTTTAGGTGTAACTGTTGGTTTAGGTGCAGCTGTTGGCTTAGGTGTAGGTGTTGATATTGTTGCTGATGTGAGTGGGGTATTGAGGTTTAACTTTTGTCCAACGCGAATTGTCGTAGAAGATAAGTTATTCCATTTCATCAATGTTTGATAAGTAACACCGTACTGATTGGCAATCTTCCATAAAGAATCACCAGATTTTACTGTATAAGTTGCTGCTGATGCTGTGTCAATTGTTGAAAAAAGTACAGTTGAACTTAAAGCCAATGTAGCTAATTTCCATCCCCATCTATACTTTTTATTCTTTTTCATAATATGTATCCTCCTAAAAACCTTAAAACTTAATATATATATGATATTATCATTGTAATATTACAAAAGTATGTCAATAAAATAACATTCGGGATACAAATTATACTAATAATAATTGGAAAATATATTGTTTTATGGCTCATCATCAAAAATCAGGGGGGATATTTATATATATATGCCATGTATGTAAGTTAATTGGATGATGACTTGGCGATTGCAATGTATTGCTTATGAGCACGGTATACATTTTGTTTATATATGAAGAATGATAAAAATGAAATATTGGGGGATAGTAAGTATCTGAATGAAGGAAGGGAGGAGACCGACTCTTGGCAAGGCAAGGGACAGTCCCCATTGTTTAATTTTTTTCTTTTTGAATCGCTTTACGTGCAAGTGCATCTGCCGCTTTATTTTGTGTATCTGGGACCCATTTAATGAAAAATAAATCGAAGCTATTTGCAAGTGTAAGTGCCTGCTCAAAATAAGGTTTAAATTCCTCATTTTTCACATATTCTTTTTCCATAGAGGCTACAACAATTTTTGAATCAGAGCGCACTGAGACTATGTTTGAACCAAGCTTTTGTGCTTCCTCAAGACCGCGTACTAAGGCAGTAAATTCGGCAATGTGGTTATTGGTTTGCCCTATATACTCACTGATTTGTATATGGTGGCCTTCTCCTTTAATAAATATCCCAATACCACTGGGGCCAGGATTTCCTGCACTAGCAGCATCGATATATACTTCTAACATAAAATCCCTACTTTTTGATTTAGATTATACATTAATTGTACATCAATAGTGCTTTTTCACAATATAATTATACCTTGGCATAATTTTAGTGGCATCTGCCAGAGGCTTTACTTTTTTCAGCGAGGTTTAGACACCTGCTGAAAAGAAAGTAGCTCAAATCCGCTTGTATCTTTCTACCTAAAAAGATGGGAAACGTACCTGTCGCTATGCTTTCGGTACAAAAGGCATTTTGTAACTACAAAAGCACCTGTGCCTGCCGATACAAGAGAGATTTGCAGAAAGATGTTAAATGGATAAACAAAATAGTTGCTTGTTCAAAATGTTCACTTCATAATAGTAGGAAGCGAAATTTGGACGTGAAAGGAGCGAGAGTTCGATTTGGATAAAGTGACGGTTATGAAAGATATTGACGAACTACATGATACGTATTGTGCCGATTGCTTAGTGATAAAGCAATTACGAAAAGATCGTGGTAAACCTGGAGCTCACCGCTTTTGTATTGAAGCGTGCACCGTAGGAGAGCGACTACAATTTCTTGGAGAAGAGCTCTTGAAGGTGTATAGTAAATAATGTTTTTAACCAGTACAGAAATGTCGCAAAGTAATCATAGGAACTAAACAGACTATGTTTAAATAAAATAAAGCTTATTTCATTTTTGCTCAATAAATAATCATATTTACTAATTTCGATGCATAAATAACAATATGTTCGGAAATAATAGTATTGGTTGGTTACCATAGAAAAAAAGCTACTTTGTTGTTGGCTCATTGCCGATAATAAAAGTAGCTTTTTTTTATGGTAACTAAAATGCGCCACACACTCTCTCCTCCAGAGTGTGTGGCGCTATTTTAAGCATTATTTAGTTGCAGCATAGCTACTTAAGTCTTGGTAGTATTTTGTGAGAGAGGAAGCTGAAATATCGAACGTCGCCGCAATTTCTTTTACAGTGAGTGATAACGGCTCGAATAGCTCTTTTTCTTGACCGTATCGAATCGCGCCGGCAGCAATAGCAGCCTCTTTGCGCGCAGATGGTTGTCCTTCAATTAAATAGTCCTCTAAAAGCTCTAACAAAGGAGCTGTTTCACGCTCATTTTGCTCAAGGAAATCTTTAACCTGAGTGATTACATTGCTCTCAAAGTTCGTGAACTCCTCGCCTTTATAACCGTTTGACACAAGTAGTTCCCAGAAGGATAAATGCTCTTCTTTTAGGAATGCTCCAGCCTTCTTCTCAGAAGCATCAAAAGTTTTCTTAAATTGCTCAAATACTTTAGCATGATCTTCTGGGAAGAAGATAAGCGTTGATACAGCTAAATAATGTTCTGATTTTTTTGTACCATCTGGTAAGATGAATGCAAAGACATGCATACCTTCAGGGATTGGTTTGTCATTTTCACGACGAATATGAATCTCTTCATTTGTTAACACATGTGTGGCCTTGAAATATTTTTCTTCTACAACTGACACGGAACCAATAAATAGACGGGGTTGTGACCAGCCTTCTAACACTTTTACCGTAGAAGGCCTTACCGTTTTTTTCTTTGTTTTCTTTAAGTAACCTTTCCAAATAGATGGTTCTTGATGGAAGAAGAAGTCGTCTAACGCGATCGCCTCGATCAGCTCTCTTTGTAGTACGCTCTCTAATTTAGGTTGCCATGTACCTACATGCTCTATATAGGCACGAACATCTTTACGTTCTGGATATTCTAAGTAAAATGTTTGTAGTACACGCTCTAATTCTTCGATTGCTACAGCTTCTACGGTAACCTGTTGTTTACCTTCACAACATTTTTTATATTTTTTGCCGCTACCGCATGGGCATGGATCATTACGTTTTACCATAATTAGAAACACTTCCTTTGAAAATTGTTAGTAGAATTTTGCTAAATAAATTGCATACAATTAATAATAACGGTACATTTGTACGAAGGAAAATGATTGTCTATTTAGAAATATCAAAAAACATTAGAGGGGCGGCTTGATTCTAGTATATGTATATATTTCCCTGCTTAGAACTAAAAAACCATCTACGCTTTAAAAATAGCATAGATGGTTCTTGCTTTGTTTAGCCTTTGACAGCTTCCATTTCTATCGTTAATCTTTCGAGCTCATCAATAAGGTGACCAATATAAGCAATCGTATCTCGAAGCGGCTGATCTGTTGTAACATCGACACCCGCCATTTGAGCTAGCTCCACAGGTGATTTCGTACCTCCAGCTTGAAGGACTGCTAACCATTCATCTACAGCCGTCTTCCCTTCTTTTAAGATACGCTTAGATACTTGTGTGGAAATTGTTAACCCAGCGCTATATGTGTATGGATATAGGCCCATATAATAGTGTGGTTGGCGCATCCAAGTAAGCTCTGCTCCCTCCGTGATATCGACGGTGTCACCCCAGAAATCTTCTAATACAGAGCGTTTTAAGTGATTTAAAACAGTAGCATTCACAGCTTCTCCAGCATCGATTAATTCATATACTTTTCGTTGATAAGCAGCCTCTAGTAAGTGTGTGACGAAATTATGATAATACGTTTTGGATACAATATTTGAAATTACCCAACGTTTGAAGCGAAGATCGTCGTTATGGGTTAATAAATAATTGGCTAGCAGCATTTCATTCATTGTTGATGGTGCCTCGATAAAGTATAACGACGGACGACTGTTAAAATAGGATTGATGGCTATGTGCATTCACAAAATGACCTGCGTGTCCAAGCTCATGAATTAAAGTGAATACCTCATTCATACGTTCATTCCAAGACATTAAAATATACGGATGACTACCATATGGACTTGAGCAGAATGCCCCAGTCGATTTTCCTTTGTTTGGTGCATAATCAATCCAGCGTTCGTTAAAGGCCTTTTCGAGCATCTCTTTGTAACCTTCACCCATAACGTCTAATGCTTTTTCAACATATTCTTTTGCTTCAGCCATTGTTAATTTCGGATCATAGTCTGGATCAAGGGCAATCTTTAGATCGGCAAATGTCATTTTTTCAATGCCGTTTGCTTGTTGAATAAGCTTTGCGTAACGGCGCATATGTGGAGCAAGCTCTTTCGTAATCAGATCTATTTGACGATTATAAAGCGTACGATCAACATCTTGATCAAATAATAAATAGTCAATAACAGAATCAAAACCTCGTAAATCAGCCATCGTTTTTTCCTGTTGAATATGTGTGTTATAAATTTTTGCAGTTGTGTGCTGATAATCGCGCAACTTATTCGAAAATGCTTGGAAAGCTGCACGGCGAACATTTGTATCGGCGTCAAACTCCCAATCATTCTCGTATAATACAAAACTAAGTGGATGTTTTTCGCCATTGGCATCAAATTCTCCAAAATGCATATCTACAAGCTTTGTCGTATTATACGTTTCATACGGTGCATCAAAAGTAGAGCTAAATGCAGCTAGTGCTTTTTCTACCTCTGGATGTAGCTGATGCGGCTTTTGTTTTAATAATTCCTCTATATAGACTTTATAATTAGGGCTTAATGTAGCAGCTTCCTCTAAAATTGACTCATCTAGTGCTAGTAATTCACTGCGTACAAAAGAAATTGTACTACTTATTTTTCCGACTGCCGTACCATATTTTGCAGCACGCATTTGAGCTTCGTTATTTGTATGGTCAGCCTGATTATTTAAGCTTGCATAAGTACCAATAGGAACTATGCTTTCATATAGTGCTTCATAAGCTTTTAAAACATCTATTACCTTTTGAGCACCCGTAATTGTACCTTGATACGTGCTTTCGAAATTTATTGCATCTTCCACAAGCTGCGCTAAAACACGTTCAAAATCCGCGTCATTTTTAAGTAAATCTGTTAAATCCCATGTTTGTTCTACTGGTACATCTTTTCGTAATGGTAATACCTCCATTAATGAACACCCCTTTTTAGTAAGTAATTCCATTATAACGAAACTATTTCGGAAAGTGAAATAATTATAAGGAATAGTTTCAATGTTCTTAAAAATGTAATAATAGTGTAGAAACACATGTTCGTAATAGCTATAATGTAAGGTAAGGGGGATGTAAGAGAGGATTGCTAAGTTTCAAAGCTTTCGGTGACAAAGATAAAAGAAATTCGTAAGGAACTAAAGTATACAATCTATTTTTAGTTTTTATGATGTTTAAACGTCCAATTGATGGTATCCATTTGTTTATTAGGACTGGCTATGTACGGAAAATGTTTTAGTTTTGTATTTATTATCTACAGATGACCTTAGAATTTTTTCTAATGAGAAAAATGTGTGTATAGCTAGCATACTTTGCAACGCATACTAATGACTAGAATAACTGGCACATTGGAGGAGAAATAATGTCACAAAACTTAAACAAACAATTAAATAAACTTGTCGCTACATGGTCTGTACTTTATACGAAATTGCACAATTATCATTGGTATGTGACGGGGAAAGCTTTCTTTACACTACATGCAAAATTTGAAGAATTATATAATGAAACAACGTTAAATCTAGACGAAATTGCAGAACGTATTCTTTCAAAAGATGGAAAACCAGTTGCTACGTTAAAAGAGCATCTTGAGCTATCCTTTATAGAGGAAGCTGCAGGGAATGAGACGACAGAGGAAATGGTTGCAACAATCATAGCAGATTTCCAAAAACTTATGAAGGCTTTGAATTCGACGATGGAGCTTGCGGCAGAAGAAGGAGACGATCGAACAGAGGATATACTAAATGCTATGTATCAGTCGTTAGAAAAGCATACATGGATGTTGAAGGCATTCCTTGGGCATTAAAAAACCAATTAAATGATAGGCAAAGGGGGCTATGATGTACTTCCATTGCCTATTTTTTTAATATTTCATAAAAGTATTAGACCATTGTTTCAAAAGGTGAACATGGATCACAGAGATATTTCAAATATTAAAGTTCGTTAAAAGAATGGGTAAAATGGATTTATTTCTTGAATAGGAAGGTAAGATACTTAGTAAGCCATAAAAATTAGGAGGAATTGAGCATGATAAATGAGCAAAACCCACAAATTGAAGTGGCCCATACGAGGGAAGAAATGCTCCATATTTTAGAAAGTTTGCGTTTAGAGGCATGTCAAATAGAGGACATTTATGTTATTGCAAAGGATCCAAGCAAATTTGATGGAGTAAAATGGGATGCTAATGTTAAAACCCATGAGGTAGGGAATTGGGTTGATCAAATTAAGTCTTGGTTTACTGGTGAATCGGCTGTAAAAGAAGGATTTAAGCGATTTGATCTTACGGAAGGTCAAACAGCTTACTATGCTCATCTCGTTGAACAGGGTGTTATCGTATTATTCGCTGAGCAGTCAGCTGAACCTATGACGACATAATATATACTTTGATGATAATTGCTATTTGTCTTGATTCACCTTTAACAAGGTGAGTTTTAAAAAACAGAGTGAGTGCACATGCACCACTCTGAATTAATGTATAGCTTTTTCTTGTTCATGTTTTTTAATAAAGCGTAAAACATGGAGATGCTCTAATTGGGCAACAAGATTACCAATTAGAATAAAGCTACCACCTATTACTATTTTTACTGTTATTCCTTCACCAATAAACAGCATGGCAAACATCGCTGCGAAAATTGGCTCTAAGGAAAATATTAGTCCTGTATGTGTAGCGGAGGTAAACTGTTGTGCAACAGTTTGACCTACGAAGCAAAATGCACTACAAATGACACCAAGCCCTATAATAGCGATCCAAGAAGTCATTGTATTTGGAAGTGTTGGTGTTTCGAAAATAAATGTTAATACAAGTGCATAAAGTCCAGCAAAACCGAGCTGGTAAACGCCATAAGAAATTGATTCAACGCTCCGTGTAAATGAGCTGTTTAATAGTAAGTAAAACGAATAACATAGTGCAGCAATGGCTACTAGAATATCTCCTTTTTGAAAGGTAAATGAGCCATGTGCCGTTAAAATTGTAATCCCAATCATTGTGCAAATAATCGCAAAGCTAACTGCTCTTGAAGGTAATTTCTTGTCAATAAAACTGCTGAAAATAGGTACTAAGATAACTGTTAGACTTAAAATAAAACCAGCATTTGATACCGATGTCGTTTCTAGTCCGAATAAGCTTAGAACGAACACAATGAATAATATAAACCCTTGTATAGCTGCATATTTTAGTGTCTTCACATCGACTTTAATCATGCGTTTATAAAAGATAATACCAGCTACGAAAAATGCGATGATACAACGCAATGCCACCACATTATAAACAGCCAATGTTTCAAGCCCCATTACCATAAAAGTATAAGATAAGCCCCAAAACATTGTCACAATAACCATCAATAAATTTGCTTTTCCTTGGATACTCATTATGCTCACCTACAATCTGTGTACTAAAACAGTTTTTATTCTAAAATTTACTATAAATCTTGTATTGTGATTAGTAAAACGAATGTTTATAATGGTTGGTATTAAAAAAATTCATGTATATAGAGGACAAGGCGATGAGTTTAGTCAAATATGAGATTTTGAATAAAGTGGCTGAGGTAGCTAGCTTTACAAAAGCAGCAGATGCATTGGGATTAACCCAATCTGCTGTAAGTCATGCTGTTTCAAGCTTAGAAAAGGAGTTCGGCTTTGCACTCATTCACAGAAGTCGAGCTGGTGTCACGTTAACGAGTGAAGGGAATACAATGCTGAGGGCAATGAGACATGTCCTCGATGCACAAGAACTATTACAGCAAGAAGCTGCACACATACTTGGCGTTACGAGAGGAAAAGTAAGAATTGGTGTAATTTCAAGTATTTCTTCGAACTGGATGCCGGAAATTGTTCGTATTATGGACAATCAATTTCCTGGTATACAAGTCGAATTGCGTGAGGGAGATTATTATGAAATTGAACAATGGCTATTGAGTGGAGAGGTTGATGCGGGATTTTTAAATGGTCAAAAGTCTAAACAGTATCATTTTACCGAACTTCAGCAGGATCCGTTGCTGTGTATTGTCTCCGATAAAAGTCCACTTTATCATAAAGCCGAAATTGATATTGTTGAACTAGAAAACATGCCATTTATCATGACTTCATATAAAGGGACAAATGATGTAAAAGTGCTGTTAGAGCAATATCACGTGAAGCCTAATATTCGCTTTGAACTATCGGAAGAGGTAGGGATCATTTCAATGATTGCTCACCAGCTTGGCATTAGTATTTTACCGAAATTAGTGACGTATAACTTACCTCCTACGATAAAAGCCATACCTTTAAAACAAGGTGGCTATCGCACAATCGGAATTGCGATGAAACATCATGCTTCACCAGTGACCAAGAAATTTGCTGAGATATTAAGTTCCTGGTTACAAGAGCAAAATAGGAAATAGTATTAAGTTAACGCCAACCTTATAAAAACAACATTGAAGCATAACATAGCATTACGATAAAATAGTAATTGTATATTTTCTAGAAAAAGGTGAGTGTATGGGGACATTACGAGGTAAGACCGTACTCATTACAAGTGGGGGAACACTTGAAAAATGGGATCGTGTGCGTGGACATACGAATTTATCGAAAGGGTCGATGGGCTGTTATTTAGCTGAAGCGGCACTAGAGGCTGGGGCAAACGTATTGTATATGCACGGTTATTTTGCACAGCTTCCGGCGAACAAAGACAAAATGCGTACCATTCGATTTGAAGGTATTGAAGATTTAGGCGACAAAGTTCGACATGCTGTTCAGGAAGAGCATGTGGATATCGTTATTATGGCAGCCGCAGGTTCTGATTGGCTTATTGACAAAGTGTATGACCAATCTGGGAATTTAATGGAGGAAGCAGGTAAAATGCCATCTGATGAGCCACCTATCATTCACTTTAAAAAGGCGCCTAAAGTATTAGGTCAAATAAAAGGGTGGCAGCCTAAAGTAACTTTAGTAGGCTTTAAACTCGAGGCAACAGATGACGAGGAATTTTTACTATCCCGTGCACGTCTACGGATGGAATCTGCCAACGCTCAGTTTATGGTAGCTAATAGCTCACAATCTTTATATGGTGGAGATGAGCCACACTGGATTGTACCGGCTAAAGGAAAACCGATGAAGGTTATGGGCAAGCAAAAGACAGCGACAGCACTAATGGATTGCCTACAAAATGGATAATAAAAAACTGTGTAGAGGTAAATAAATCTACACAGTTTTTGTTTTGGTGTTTTTTCGGTTTTAATTCCTTAGTAAACAAATAAGTTTTATAATATTTATGATTGACAATCGGTTTTCAGAATTATAGAATTATTCCAAAGAAGCGAAATACCTACAACTTGGCCTAAAAAGAAGCTTTGATAAATATAGTAGGTCAAATCCAAAGAGCTATATAGGATAAGTGGCTATAATTAATGTTTTGGCCTCAAATATGTTAAAAGAAGGGGTGTATCGAATGACTCAACAGGCAAAGGTAAATGACAATAAACTAGAGGCAATTGCAAAGGCAATTCAAAATTTGGAATTTGGAGAAGTACACATTACGATTCAAGATGGTGTCATTGTGCAAATTAACAGACTTGAAAAACAAAGATTTCCGCAGAAAAAATAAAAGTATAGGGGATAATTCGATTGTTTAGGTTGGCTATTTATGTTTAGGAACTGATGAGCGCTCCATAACAACAGCATAGATTATGTTAAAGAGTTAGCTATTTTAACTAATGTGTAAGGTGTATCAGTGTTAGTTACCTCTTTATAAATACCTAGTAAATATTGCAAATTGTTTTTTTCAAAGACAAAAAAGTTAAATAGTTGGTCTTCAAAATAAATTGCTTTTGTATCATCTAGAAGAGTATATTCTTTACCTTTTAAGTTTAATTTGTCTTTAAAGTTTATTTTATGCTCTATTGATCGAATCTCAATTTTATAAATATTTTCTTTTATTTCTTTATTAACAAACATAATACTCAATGCATCATTCACGTTATATTTTTTATCTTCGTAAAATTTCCCAAATTGATGTGTGAAGGAAATCGGTGGCATAAATTGAGGTAACTTTACCTTGCACTTACAATGATATTCAAATTCCTTAACGGCCTTTTCCACGGATATATATCCACCTTCAGCAAATTTTTCTTCAAACGAAGGAGGGGCGGTATGAAAATTTGCAGTTACCCATTTATTAGCCGAAAGTAAAAAAATAATAGGTAACATGTAAAGGGATTTTTTTAACATTTGTCATTCACCTCATTAATTATTGTTTCATCAATCAAACTTATTATTTCGATAAAGAGCGGAAAAATACGTCAAAAAAACAGGGTGATTACGACGAATCATCCTGTTTTTTTGCGTCTATATTTTCTTGCAATAGCCTATTCATAAAAACTATTTGGGATTTCACCAATATGCCTGCGATGATATAGTAAGGGTTCCTTCTGTGAATTCTCAATCTCTAGAACCTGCCCGATAAATATCGTATGATCTCCAGCATCGATTTGCTGAGATGTTGTGCATTGCAAAATGGCCGCAGTATCATGTAAAACCGGTAGACCTAAAGCAGAAGTTGACCATTTAGCCTGGGCGAAACGATCTGGGATTTTACTTGAAAATAGCGTACATAAGTGGTCTTGATTGCTCGCTAAAATATTGACAGCAAACTTTCGAGTCGTTGTAAAATATGGATATAACTGTGACTTTTTATCGAGCGACCATAAAATAAGGAGTGGGACTATGGAAACTGACGCAAAGGAATTGACAGTTAAGCCAATAGGTTCACCTACGTCATTACAAGCAGTAACAACGGTAACACCTGTTGGATAATTACCTAATGCCAGTTTAAAAGCAGCTACTTTGTCTGTCATTTTAATCACCTCTTTATTGTTTTTTTATGAACTACTAGATCAAAATCCTTTTGTTGCTAATATCGTAAAATAGCAGCTTTTAATAATTATAATATTCTAAATTTTATTTTAAACCAACAAAACTAACAGGTAAAGTATATAATAGAGAAAAAAAGGGGGTTCAGTCATGACTTTATATTTTGACCATCTAGTTCATCAAGTTCAATCACCAGAAAATACAAAGGTTTTTTTAAATAAACGTAATATCCATACAGTTAACGGTGGTCAACATACAATGTGGGGGACATACAATACGTTAAGCTATTTTGGATTAAACTATATTGAGCAAATAGCGATTTATGATCGTACTTTATTTGAAAATGCAGTGAAATTACCGTATTCCCTACATTATACGTTTAAACGTGCTAACGAGCGCTATGGTTTTTCAAGAATTGCATTACGGACAAAAAATATAGAAGAAGAGGCACAACGTTTACGTGCGCTTGGATTTGAAGTATATGGGCCTGATGCTTGTAGTCGTACAAGACCAGATGGCTCTGTTGTAGAATGGAAGCTATTGCATTTTGGGAAGCCAGAGCAGGCAATTGATTTTCCATTTTTGATTGAGTGGACTGATACAGATGAGGAACGTGTTGCACAATTAAAAGCAAATGGAGCCATTGATACGAATCAAACAATATCGATGGAATCTGTCCAATTTTATGTGGAAGATGTGCAAGCAACAGTGAGTTTATGGAAGGAAGTATTACAACTACCAGAGCCTGAACAACATGAGCAATTTATCTCCTTACATCTACCCAATATTCGACTGGATTTTTATGACGAAGTGACTGCGGCAGCTATGACACTAGGTCATTTACATGAAGGGGCGTTTGGGGTTACTCTTATAGATACTAATAGAACGAAGGAAACGCTAGTTTTTCCTGGAGCTTTTTATTGGATCAATCGCTGAAGTTATAATGTTATAAAGCAGCGTTAATTTCAGCATTTGAAAAAAAAGGAGCCGTTCATCCACCGAACAGCTCCTTTGAGTTTATACTTTCACTACATTTGACGCCTGTGGGCCTCTATTACCTTCCACCACTTCAAATGATACCTTTTGACCTTCATCAAGTGTACGGAAGCCTTCCTCTTGGATTCCCGTAAAATGTACAAATACATCTTCTCCATCATCACATTCAATAAAGCCATAACCTTTTTCATTATTGAACCACTTTACGATTCCCTGTTGCATAAGCATTCGCCTCCCATGCGCTTGAATGTAGAATAAAATCAATTAAGTCGTGACATAAATTGTGAAAATGTGAAAAAATGCATTTTCATTTAGAACATACATGAATTGTGCAATGTTGTCAATCGATTGTCGAAATACTTGAATAACTTACTATGATTTTTTTCACAATAAAGTCTATAATGGAATTAACTTCTTTCAGCAAATTCCTGCTGAAAAAAGTTAAGGCCTCCGGCGGATGTCCAAGAATCGGAAAAGCAGTCTTAGAGGATGTTAGCCTAAATGCGATAACGGCTAACTGACCTGCATCGGTAAAAACGCCATGTCTTGTGGCATTATCGAAATGACCGACATCGTGTCGGCCCTCATGCAGGCCTTAGCACAAAGCCGATTCAGGACGCAATTATGCCGAGGCATAATTGACCGACATAGAAAGTAGGATGCCAAATGACAACGAAAAAACAACAACCTTTGACAGATTTAGAAATCGCTAATCAAGCGGTTATGCAACCTATTACTGAAATAGCGAAAGCAGCAGGTATTCCAGAAGATTCACTTGAACAGTATGGTCGCTACAAAGCAAAAATTGATCCATTAAAAATTACAGCACATGGTGAGGATGCAAAGGTTGTATTAGTAACAGCTATTAGTCCAACGCCAGCTGGTGAAGGGAAATCAACTGTAACGGTTGGGCTTGCTGATGCACTTCATCAATTAAATAAAAAAGTTGTTGTTGCTTTACGTGAGCCATCACTTGGCCCTGTAATGGGTGTAAAAGGTGGCGCAACAGGTGGTGGATATGCACAGGTTGTACCAATGGAAGATATTAACTTGCATTTCACTGGTGACCTTCATGCGATAACGACTGCGAATAATGCATTATCAGCTTTTATTGATAATCATATCCATCAAGGAAATGCTTTAAACATTGATCCTCGCCGTATAATTTGGAAGCGTGTAATGGATTTAAATGATCGCGCCCTACGTAAAGTTGTTGTGGGTCTAGGTGGTCCTGTTCAAGGGATGCCACGTGAGGATGGCTTTGACATTACTGTTGCATCAGAAATTATGGCCGTTTTCTGTTTAGCTACAAGTATTGAAGATTTACGTGAACGTTTATCAAGTATCGTCATCGGTTATACATTTGATCGTGAGCCTGTATTCGTCCGTGATCTTCAAGTAGAAGGGGCCTTAACATTGTTATTAAAAGATGCCTTCAAACCAAACTTAGTGCAAACGCTTGAAGGGACACCTGCCATTATTCACGGTGGACCATTTGCTAACATCGCACACGGCTGTAACTCGATTATGGCGACACAAACAGCTCGTAAGCTCGCAGATATCGTTGTGACGGAAGCAGGCTTTGGTTCAGATTTAGGTGCTGAAAAATTTATGAATATTAAAGCGCGTAAAGGAGGCTTTAAGCCAAGTGCAGTTGTAATCGTAGCTACAATTCGTGCATTAAAAATGCATGGCGGTGTAGCGAAAACGGAACTAGTTGGCGAAAATGTAGAGGCACTTTTACAAGGAATTGAAAATTTAGCCAAGCACGTTGAGACGATTCGTACATTTGGCGTTGAGCCGATTATCGCTTTAAATCGTTTTATCACGGACACAGAGGCTGAGCTAGAAGCAGTCCTGAATTGGTGTCAAGAAAATCATGTTCGTATCGCACGTACAAATGTCTGGGAGGAAGGCGGAAAAGGTGGTCTAGGCTTAGCAGAACAAGTGCTAGCTGTTCTTGATGAAGACAACAATTTCTCACCTTTATATGATGTAACAGAATCTATTGAGGAAAAAGTACGTACAATTGTGCAAAAAGTTTATGGTGGGAAAGATGTGCAATTTACCGACCAAGCGAAAAAACAAATTGCCCAAATTGAAAAATTCGGTTGGGATTCTCTACCGATTTGTATGGCGAAAACGCAATACTCTTTATCAGACCAACCAAGTCTTTTAGGACGTCCAGAAGGCTTTACAATCACTATTCGCGAAGTCATTCCAAAACTTGGTGCTGGCTTCTTAGTATGCTTAACTGGAGATATTATGACAATGCCAGGTTTACCAAAAGCACCAGCCGCTTTGCGTATGAATGTTGATAATGAAGGACATGCGGTAGGGTTGTTCTAGAGTGAAAGAAGTACAAAAGACTATATAACTGAAAAAAGCTGCTCCTATAAGTTATGAAGGGCAGCTTTTTCAGTTACAACCGCTAAAAACTAAAAAAGGGAAGAGAAAATTAATAGCCCGGACTGGATATTGATTTTTTAATCTGTATAGCGAATCGAAATCCAAGAGGCAAATTCAAAATCGTGAAAATAATAACAAAAAAGGCAATAAGGCTTGTCGTGACCCTAAAATTTCCCATGTTCAAAATTTCTCCCTTAGGAATGTCTCATAGGGGGATACGGAATAGCAAGTAGAGATAGGAGATATATGTGTTTAAAATGGGCATTGAAGAAACAATAAAAGCTGCCAGCATCTACAAGAAATAAGATGGGCAGCTTTTATTGTTTCTTCAGCGGGTTGGTATTACATAACATAACTATCGTTCCTACTTCCTTCTAATACTTACGGCTTCAATAAAACTCATAAAAATCGTTGCCTAAAAAAGAATTCTCTAGTCTTGTTAGCACAACTCTGATGATTTGACTTTTCGCAAAATGTTGGCAAGAAACTGGTATGCTATTTGCCATTAATGGGAGGAGTTACGTTCACACATATTCAAGATAATGAATAGAAGAAGGTAACGTCGATTAATGATAAAAATATCACACGCTTGCTACATATGCTCAAAGCTTTCTCGGTTGTGAAAATAAAATAATTGTTTGTTCACTTATCTCGTCATGTACATTCACTATGCGGGTTAAAACAAAGAATTTCTAAGGGAAAGTGTTCACTTTTATTTGTTTAGATGATTGGTTTTCACTATACGCACGTCATCTTTCAACACAGTATTCAATTGTAAAGCCCGCTGAAGTTGTTTAATCTGTTCAAAACATAGTTGTTGTACATCACTGAAATAGTAAACCTACAGAACAAAAATAGTTGTTCTGTTCATTTATCATACAATATTCTGTAAAATCAGTCAATTGAAAACAACTTCCCAATTTTTTTAAGCCTAGACGTTACTTAATTACCAACTATTCTAAGAGATACCGTATAATAAAGCATGAAGGGACTGAACTAAAAATATGAACAATTTAATGGACAAAGTACGAGGGATTTACGAGCAATTTGATGCTAGTCATGATTTTCAACATATTGAACGTGTATATCAAAATGCGTTAACGATATTACAAACAGAACCAGAAGCCGATGCAGAGGTCGTGAAAATGGCTGTACTGTTGCATGATGTTAGTGATAAAAAGTATACCGATAGTAAGGAGCAAGAGAATAAGCTAATTGCTGAGCTGTCATTAAGCGAGGAGAAGAAGCAACATATTCGAGATTGCATAGCACAAGTATCGTTTAATGGTGGCAATGAGCTTGAAATAACTTCTCTAGAAGCAAAAATAGTACGAGATGCCGATCGTTTAGATGCGATTGGAGCAATCGGTATTGCGCGCACATTTGCTTATGGTGGAGCTAAGGGTCGAAAGCTTTACGATCAGGAAGAGGATGCACGTAATGATATGACAGAGGATGAGTATCGCAATAAAAATACATCCTCAGTTACGCATTTTTATGAGAAGCTATTATTGCTGAAGGATTTAATGATTACCGGGAAGGGTAAACAAATGGCCAAAGAGCGCCATCAATTTATGGTACAGTTTTTAGAGCAATTACAAAATGAAATAGGTGAGTAATACCTCACGTTACTAAAAAATCCGTTGTCTATTTCAATAGATAACGGGTTTTTTTAGGGCTAATAGGTTGATTCATTTACTTGGGAAGGAGAAAAAACATGTAAGTTATTGCGATATATTCAAATGTGAAAGTTAGGTTACCTTTACTACATAAAAAGTAGAGCATCATTATACCCTCATGCTTGAAAAAATTGTATAAGACATTTTACATTTTGAATAATCTTTCGTTTGTTTGGATACCATATTATTATCATAATATTATAATTAGTAGAAGAAGTAGCGAACATAGTCGAAAAGATTAAAAAATCACGAATGGCAGTGCTTATTATGACCAGTAGTTCCTGTTGTAATTAGGCGAGGAGACTTAGGAGTTAAAAGTGCCATTTATAATTTTAAGAGGAGGAAAATGATGACAAACGATTTTTACACTACACTTAAAGAAAGACGTACCTACTATGGAATTAATAAAGAGGTAAAAATATCGGATGAAAAAATTAAAGAAATTGTAGAATTTGCTGTGAAATATACCCCGTCAGCATTCAACTCTCAAACTGCACGTATTGTTGTATTATCAGGTGAGCCACATAATAAACTGTGGGATATTACGACTGAAGTATTAAGAAAAGTCGTTGGAGATAGAGATTTTTCTGGTACTCAACAAAAAATGGATTCCTTTAAAGCAGGTTATGGCACAGTTTTATTCTTAGAAGATGAGGCTGTAGTTAAATCGCTTCAAGAGCAATTTGCTGCATATGCTGAGAACTTTCCAATTTGGTCAAATCAAGCATCAGGTATGCACCAATTAGTTGTGTGGGCAGCATTGGAAGCAGAGGGATTAGGAGCTTCTTTACAACATTATAATCCATTAATTGATGATGAAGTGAAACAAGAATGGAATATCCCTGAAAATTGGAAGCTCATTGCGCAAATGCCCTTTGGCAATCCAACGGTAACACCAGGCGAAAAAGAATTCCAACCACTTGAAGATCGAGTGAAATTTTACAAATAATTATCTGCATTTTTTAACAGTAAGAAAATACTATTTATAGCCAGTTACGGTATTGAACCAGTGACTGGTTATTGTTTAATTCGTTTTATCTAGATTTCTAAGCGTTGTTAGAAATGGGGAAATTATCTCGGAAACGGGCAGTGCGCTGCAAATTTGCATTTTCCTGACGGTACCTTTATAGCATCATATTTAGAATCCATTTTGAACGAATGTTCACATGGATTCTTCTTTATTTTAAAGTAACGTTTTTCAATGGTATAAAAGTTTTGCTTCGTTCCATATTATTATTATGTTTTAAGAAAGTGGAAACCCGGTGGGCAGATTTTTTCATAGGTGAGAAAAAAACAAAACGACAACTTATAGTAATTTTCATTGGGATTAATGTTATGTCGCTGTTGGATTTATGGTAGGAATGGCGAAAGTATAAGGAGGAGAACTTTAGATGTATCCAGATTTAGAGGGAAAAGTTATTGTTATTACAGGTGCTTCAACAGGATTGGGAAAAGCAATGGCATTACGCTTTGGCGAGGAGAAAGCAAAAGTTATCGTAAATTTTCGCTCAAATGAAAAAGAGGCAAATGCTGTTGTTGAAGGAGTGAAAAAAGCAGGAGGGGAAGCGATAGCTGTAAAAGGAGATGTGTCTATCGAAAGTGATGTTATCAATCTCGTCCAGACAGCCGTGAGTAAGTTCGGAACACTCGATGTGATGATTAATAACGCTGGTATAGAAAATCCAGTACCCTCACATGAAATGCCACTTGAAGATTGGACTAAAGTAATCAATACGAATTTAACAGGTGCATTTTTAGGCAGTAGGGAAGCAATTAAGTATTTCGTCGAACATGATATTAAAGGTACCGTGATCAATATGTCCAGTGTTCACGAAGTTATTCCATGGCCTTTGTTTGTTCACTATGCTGCTAGTAAAGGAGGCATTAAACTAATGACACAAACATTAGCAT
Organism: Lysinibacillus sp. CNPSo 3705; assembly: GCF_028674935.1. Classification (NCBI taxonomy): domain Bacteria; kingdom Bacillati; phylum Bacillota; class Bacilli; order Caryophanales; family Bacillaceae; genus Lysinibacillus; species Lysinibacillus sp. CNPSo 3705. Next base: position 18,507 of record NZ_JAQZSD010000011.1, read on the forward strand.
TAGAATATGCCCCAAAAGGAATTCGTGTCAATAATATCGGGCCTGGTGCGATTAATACCCCTATTAATGCTGAGAAATTTGCCGATCCTGAAAAACGTGCAGATGTTGAAAGTATGGTTCCGATGGGTTATATCGGAAAACCAGAGGAAATTGCAGCAACAGCAGCATGGCTTGCTTCATCCCAGGCTAGTTACGTAACAGGAATCACTCTATTTGCTGATGGTGGAATGACTTTATATCCTTCTTTTCAAGCAGGTCGTGGGTAACGGCAACGAAAATATAATTAATTCCCGCATTCAGTACAGTTAAATTCATGGATTGCACTTGCTGATTTAATTAAAAACTAGCGTAAATAAAAACTGGCATTGGAAGCTATCAGATATTTTCCCCTTCCCGATGCCTTTTTTTATGTTCTAGGAAAAAGAGAAATAATAGGAGTATCACCCACTTTAAACCTGGTCTTTGTTCTTGAATGAATGGTGATATCAAATTAGCGAAAGTCATAAACTTAAATGTCAAAGACTAACACGAAAGGACGTGTATTATGTGGGTTTATCCAAATAATTGGATCCCGACTAAATCGCTGGAGGATATGGCCAATACGAACTATGATGTTCTAATCGTCGGAAGTGGAGCAGGTGGTGGGGCAACGCTTTACCGTTTATGCGAAATGTGGAAGCATCAAGGGGCTAAGCGAATCGGTATTTTAGAGAAAGGAACGAAACTATTTCATTCACATGCGCTGAATATTCCCACAATGAATGTCGATCGAATGCGCGATCAGCTATGGCCTGACAATTCTACTCCTGTAGGAGAAAGTTTACCAGAATTTTCAGGTGCAAGATTAACATTTGCACTGGGTGGCAGGACATTGTTTTGGAATGCTGCCTGTCCGAGACCTGCTCAGTTTCATCTTCAGAATTGGCCTGTGCATCCAGATGAATTAGATGTATATTTCAGAATGGCAGAGCGTGTCTTGAATTGTACAACATCCTATGCAGATGGATCTTCAATGCAACGGATTCTTATGAATCGGCTTCACGCTGGTGGTATTCTAGAGGCCACGAATATGCCTCTTGCCATTGATATGAGAGGACCACGCATGGGGGAAATTTACTCTAACGCATGGTTTAGTTCAATCAAATTTCTTGCGTATGCCTTCAATGATAGACCATTTGATCTTGCGTTAAATGCTTATACGACGCGAGTATTGGTTCAAAACGGAAGAACTGTTGGGGTAAGTGTTGCATCAACACAAGACAAAAAAACTTACACTATTCGGGCCAAAAATGTGGTTGTTTCTGCAAGTACATTAGAGACACCTCGAATTTTGCTAAATTCCGGTATTGATGGTCCAGCTATAGGGCGCTATTTAACTAATCATTCATTTGTATTAGGTACGGGAAAAATAAGTCGCAAGCAGTTCTCAGAGAATATCGGTAATTTAGCAATTTTGAAACGTGAAACAAGGCAATTTCCTTATCAAATACAAATATTAGGTCCTAATCAATATTTTTCTTACCAACAGTTTGAAGATAAGGTACTTCCTAACCAAGTTAGTGTTGTCTATGCAACTTTCGGTTTGGTAGAGCCTCGAAGAGAGAACAGGGTTTTCTTAGATCCTAACCAACGAGACGAATATGGTGTTCCACTAGGGCAAGTAAACTTTTCTTATAGTGAAAGGGATAAGGTTGTTATTAATCAAATGCGTGAGGGAATCATTCAATCTGCTACTGCGATGGGAGTTACATTAGATGGTGAGCCTACCTTAATGCCACCAGGAAGTGACGTTCATGAATCCTGTACATGTCGGATGGGTACCGACCCATCTACTTCGGCAACCAATTCCTATGGAGAAATTCATGGTGTCTCAGGTCTGTATGTAGCAGACAACAGTGTAATACCTTTTCTTGCTGCAGCAAACCCGACAAACTCAACGGTTGCACTTGCGATACGAATGGCAGATAATATTATTCGTAGAAACCCATAAACCCATAATGGGTAGCGATAACTGGAAAAAATCCAAAGGAAGACCGGGGGAAAATGCGGATGTAGCAGCATGGTTTGCTTCATCCCAAGCTAGTTATGGAACAGGGATCATTCTAATTGCTCATGGTGTAATGACTTTAAACCTTTCTTTCCAAACAGGCTGTGGATAAGTAACGCGACGAAAATATTAAATAAATAAATAAATAAATAAAAACTGGCATTGGAAGCTAATGGGCATTGCAACCACTTCCATGCCTTTTGAATTATATTAATCGATACTTGGTTAATCTGCTGGTCTTGGACCTCTATCGTCCTGTGTATTTTCTAGTGTTAAAATTGGCCGAACAGTAATGTCTCCTATTACACGAATTTGACAAGATAGCCTTAAACAGTCTTCATATAAATTCTCATCAATATTTTTTATAGCGAAGGCGTGTTTTTCTATTTTTGAAATGTCCTTATATTCACCCGCTAATACCTCCACTCTACAAGTTGTACATTTTGCTATTCCGCCACACTTATGCAAAATGTTTATATTATTATCTTCAAGAGCTAATACTAATTTTTTTCCTTCTTCTACTTCAAAAGTTTTTCCTCCAAATATGGTGACAAATGGCATCTATGAATACTCCTTTTATAATTTTCTAATTGATAAATACTATCAGTTTGTAATAATCCAGCAATTCTTATACGAAGAAATCTTAAAAAATTTTACATAACGAGGACTTATTCAAAGTACAGCATTTTTATTAAGCTTGCATATTATCTGGGAGAACCTCAAAATAAGCTTTTGAGAAAATAGTCATTCTATCATCAGGAGCTTACGAGATAATTGAGCCTTGTAGAATATTACATTGTATTCTAATGACAGGCCGTGAGATGATTAATTTTTTTACTGTATGAAATGAAAGAGGATTGATCCCCGACATATAAGTTGATATAAACATTGTGTGTATCTTTTTAATGGATTGTGCACATGCTAATTTTAATGAATTGATAAAAAGTAACTTTTTCCCAATAATATTAACAAAAAGGGAAATATTTCTGAAGCGAGATCATTTTTTTCTTAGTAATGAGTTAAAAATCTTTTCATTCATTACATAAAGCATATATAATTACTTATGTTTTTCGACAAAGGGAATCTTGAATTAGGTCTATTTTTCATTATAATTAGTAGATCGTGGGAGAAATCTCCTTTTAAATACATTGGGGTAATAGTCAAAGGAGTTTTAACATCATGAAAGAAGCAAAAAGCGCAGTCAAATGGATTCCTTTCTTCATATCCCTTGCTGTTGGTGTGGCTATCTGGTTTTGTCCAGTACCTTCAGGAGTAGATGAAAAAGCGTGGCACTTGTTCGCTATTTTTGTTGCGACCATTATAGGTTTTATAACGAAACCGTTGCCAATGGGAGCAATATCATTTATTGCTATGGCTATGATTGCCATAACAAATACATTAACGATTGAAGAGACATTAAGCGGTTTTGGTAATTCAACGATTTGGCTAATTGTTATTGCCTTCTTTATTTCTCGTGGATTTATAAAAACGGGACTAGGGGAACGCATTGCCTATGTATTTGTTCGTCTTTTTGGGAAAAAAACATTGAGTCTGTCTTATTCTTTACTAGCGAGTGATCTAATATTGGCACCTGCTATTCCTAGTAATACAGCTCGTGCAGGTGGTGTTATATTCCCGATTATCCAGTCATTATCTCATACTTTCGGATCTAAACCAGATGACGGGACAGAGCGTAAGATGGGGGCCTTTCTTTTAAAGGTAGGCTTTCAAGGTAATTTAATAACATCAGCTATGTTTATGACAGCCATGGCAGCGAATCCTTTAATTGTTAAGCTAGCAAGTGATTCAGCTGGAGTAACTATTACTTGGTTTGGTTGGGCAATGGCTATGATTGTCCCTGGATTAACGGCTTTAATCGTTGTTCCTTATGTTATTTATAAAATCTATCCACCTCAAATCAAAGAAACACCAGAGGCAGCAGCGATCGCTAAAAAGAAGCTGGATGAATTTGGTCCACTGAAAAGTTCTGAAAAACGAATGATCGTTGTATTTGTTGCTGTGTTGTCATTATGGATTGGTGGAGATTACTTAGGCATTAGTGCAACAACGGCAGCTCTTATAGGTCTTTCATTGCTGTTATTGTTAGATGTATTAACATGGGCAGATATTAAAAAGGAAGAAGGAGCATGGGATACACTAATCTGGTTTGCAACGCTATTTATGATGGCATCTTTTATGAACAAACTAGGGCTGATTCCATGGTTTAGTAATGAAGTAGGTGGACTTGTATCTGGGTATAGTTGGATATGGGCTGTTGTCATATTAGCTTTAGTCTATTTCTATTCTCATTATTTCTTTGCGAGTTCCACTGCACATATTAGTGCGATGTATGCAGCATTTTTATCTGTTATGTTGCAAGCGGGTGCACCTGCTATGTTGGCAGCTATATTATTAGCGGCATTTAGTAATTTATTTGGCGCCACTACTCATTACGGTTCTGGTCCAGCACCGGTCTTCTTTGGTGCAGGTTATATTGATCAAAAAAAATGGTGGACAGTTGGATTTGTCGTTTCCATTGTTACCATCCTGATTTTTGTCATAGTAGGAGGACTATGGTGGAAGGCTCTTGGTTATTGGTAAAATAATTAGCGTCTGTATCCGGATAGAAATATTTCTATCCGGATATTTTTTTTGGATTTTTAAGAAGTTTTTTTACATGGTTTTTTTACATACTCTCTCTCTTCTTCAATTTACAATTCATGAGAGAGCGTTTTTTGTTTATCACCAAAAGTTGTGGATGACTTAACGTCTACTATGTGAATAAGTTGATTGGAGTGGAGGCTAGGCGACTCCTTGGGGATTAGCAATAGAGGAACGAAGGCTAAAAGCATCACATCCTGTGATAACGCCTTCGTGACCAACATCGGTGCTGCTGCCGCTTCGCTTTCGCGCAAAAAACATCTGTTGGCCCGAGACCCTGGAGCGAGCATCGCGAGTGAAACGGCTCATCGGACGCCCGCTGGTAAGCGCCCAGCCGGAACGGAGATCAACCACACGTTTCGGTGAGGATCCGTTTTTTAGATAGGTCAGAAGAGTTTGTTGTCCTTTGTTTACCTGTCATTTGGTGTTATGATAAAAATGGATATCTATAATAAACTACATATTAAAAGTAGTATGGACATTAAACAACCCTTAAATGAAAGAGATGGACAAGTGTAATGAGTCATTTAATAGTACAAAATTTAACGAAAACAGTGGGCGATAAAACGCTCTTTCAAAATATTGAATTTACGATTTATGAAGGGGAGCGAGCTGGGTTAATTGGTATTAATGGTACTGGTAAATCCACATTGCTTTCTATGTTAGCTGGTGAAATCGAAGCGGATTCAATGGAAGTAGACCGCCCAAATAAATATCGTGTTGCCTATTTACCACAGGAGCCTACTTTTCAAAGTGGAGAAACAGTGTTACAAGCAGTGTTTGCAGGGGATTCCCCTATATTAAAACTGAATCGTGAATATGAAGAAACCGTTGCTGCACTTGCGTTAAATCCGACTTCAGAAAGTTTACAAAAAACGCTATTTAGCTTGCAGCATCGTATGGATGAGGAGCAGGCGTGGGATGTCAATGCACTTGCTAAGACGGCGCTTACGAAGCTTGGCATTGAAATGTTTGATAAAGAGGTTTTAACATTGTCAGGCGGTCAGCAAAAGCGTGTTGCTTTAGCTAAAGTATTAATTGAGCCGGCAGATTTATATTTATTGGACGAGCCTACCAACCATTTAGATGTGCAGTCTACAGAGTGGCTGCAGGAAATGGTGTTACGATTAAAGGGAGCAGTTATATTTATTACCCATGATCGTTACTTCTTAGATGAGCTCTCTACTCATATTTACGAGCTAGCTGATCAAACCTTATACCGACATACTGGGAATTATGGGGATTATTTAGAAGCACGTGCTATTCGTGAGGAAATGAAAGCAGCCTCCGCACAAAAGGACCGCAACCGCTATCGCTCAGAATTAAAATGGATTCGTCGTGGAGCGAAAGCGCGTTCTACGAAGCAAAAGGCACGTATCCAGCGCTTCGAGCAGTTAGAGGATAACTTAGAGCGTAAATCGGAGGATATTTCTCTTGACATGGGCCTAGCAACAACTCGTCTTGGCCGGAAAGTTTTAGAGGCTGAAAATATTTCAAAGGCTTTTGGCCATCAAAAAATTCTCGAAAGCTTTTCATTTTTACTGCAACAGGGCGACCGTATTGGCATTATCGGAGCAAATGGTGTAGGAAAATCAACATTAATGAACATGTTATCAGGAGAGCTTACACCAGATGTTGGTGAAATTCTTGTTGGATCGACAGTGAAGTTAGCGCATTTTAAACAAACTTTACCAAAAATGAATGAAAACGAGCGCATGATTGAATATATCCGAGAAGCTTCCAATGATATCACAGATGCGGAGGGTGTACGTTATTCGGCAGCACAAATGCTGGAGCGTTTCTTATTCCCACTTCATGCACACGGTACACCTATCGGTAAACTATCGGGTGGTGAGCGTAAACGTCTGCATTTATTACGATTATTAATGGAGCAACCAAACGTACTGTTACTGGATGAGCCTACAAATGATTTGGATATTGAAACATTAGGTGTACTCGAGGATTTCATTGAGCATTTCCCTGGAGTTGTTATCACTATATCTCACGATCGCTTTTTCTTAGATCGTATTGCGAAAAAGCTATGGATTTTAGATGGTCTTGGGCATGTTAATGAGACGCTTGATATTTACAGTGAATATTTACAAAAGCGTAACCAGGAATCCGCTGTAAAGGTAGAATCGCCAAAAGTCGAAAAAACTAAGGTCGAAAAGCCTAAATCGGACAAGAAAAAGTTATCCTTTAAAGAGCAGAAAGAATGGGAAACAATTGCTGATGAAATAGAAAAGACAGAAACAGCGATTATGGAGACGGAAGAAGGTATCGCCAACGCTGGTGCTGATTTTACAAAACTACAGGAATTAACGGCGAAGCTAGATGAGCTAAATGCACAATATGAACACCTTATTGAAAGATGGTCCTATTTAGATGAAATCGTAAATGGATAAGGAGCGATAGACATGAAGATTATGACAATTGAACCGACACCAAGTCCTAATTCTATGAAGATTGTCGTTGATACAGAGTTACCTTTTGGCAAAAGCTATAATTTTACAAAAGATAATAAAGATGAAGCAACTGGTGAAGTAGCAGCGATTTTAGCAATCGAAGGTGTTAAAGGTGTTTACCATGTAGCGGATTTCTTCGCTGTTGAGCGTAACGCAAAGTATGCATGGGAAGGTATTTTAGCAAGCATTCGCCAAGCGCTAGGTGAAGATATACAGGAAGAGAACAAAGAACAAGTAGCCAATGAATTTTATGGGGAAGTGTACGTTCATGTGCAATTTTATAAGCAAGTACCACTGCAAGTAAAGGTATTTGATAATCAACGAGAGTACCGTGTAAGCTGTGGTGAGCGCTTTGTGGAAGCTTTCAATAAAATTCTTGAAACAGCAGTGGATGAGAATTATATTTTCCAACGTAAATGGATCGATTATGGCGTACGTTACGGAGAGCTTGAGGAAATTGCGGAAGCAGTAAAACAAGAAATCGATGTGACATATTCTGAGGAACGTTTAACGGAGATTGTTGCAACGATTAATGATTCAGAGAAAACTATTCAGAAGCCAGCTAAACTAAAAATTACTGTTGAACAGTTTAAGCGACCAGAATGGGAAAAACGTTTCCAATTGCTTGACCAAATGGCAGATCCAGAGCTAGAGGATTTACCGCTTTTAGATTTGGCGTTACAAGATGAGCAAATGTCTATCCGTCGACTGGCAACCGTTTATTTAGGAATGATTGAAGATGTGGCAGTCGTGCCATATTTGGAAAAGGCATTACAGGACAAAAGTGCAGCGGTCCGTCGAACTGCCGGAGATTGTATGAGTGACCTCGGCTTTGTGGAATTTGAAGACGTGATGCAACAAGCATTACAGGATAAAAACAAACTTGTTCGTTGGCGTGCAGCTATGTACTTATATGAGGTTGGCACTGATAATTCATTAGCAGCATTAAAGGCTGCTGCAGAAGATAAAGAGTTTGAAGTGAAGCTACAAGTAAAAATGGCGATTGCCCGCATCGAACAGGGTGAGGAAGCAAAAGGTTCTGTTTGGAAGCAAATGACAGAATCTCGCCAGCAATAAAGAGTTTTAATAGTGACCCGATAATGTGGATAAAAGAAATAAACCAGCTCTCTGTTATGAATGTAGTTCAACAGAGACGCTGGTTTTTTATTACCATTTCACACTTTTCCAGCTGGCCAAATGACGAACAGGAAGTCTCTAGCATGACTATTCTTTTGGAAGTTCCAATTTGTCTTAAGTCTTCCGATGTCGAAGCGCAATGTTTTTAAAACTAGGCTGTTTTCTCCAAGTTGGTTATCAAACCAAAAATTAATAAATTACGGTAAGTTGTTTTTCGTTTGAAAGTTCTACTTTTTTATTAAATTACTAGGAAGATAGATTTAATCTATATTTGATAAACTGATACTAATTATCAATATTTCGGAATATTCAAATATCGGGATACTCGGAATAGTTTTCTTGTGATAAATTGGAAATATCACACTAAACTGAAAAGTGTGACAATTAAAGGCAGGGGAGGAATTGAGATTTGAAAAAGTTTAAGTTTACGAAGTTCTTAAGTAGTATTCTAGCTTTCTTTATGGTGCTTTCTCTATTGGTTCCATTGTCGAGTGCTCATGCTGAAGAATCAAAACTATTCAAGCAGGATAGTCAAAGTGAAAGTATCATGCAACTAAAGGCGGCTATCGCTGAACAGCTAAGCTTGTCTAAAGATGGACCAACTCTTCACGAAAGCTTACAAAATGTATCAGGCAATCAAGATATTGCAGTCATCGTTCATTTATCTGAAAAGCCTGTGGCACTTGAGCAAGGAATAAGCCAAGTCAAAGGCCAAAAATTCTCTAATGCCCAAGCAAATGAAGTTCGTTCAAATGTAAAAGCACAGCAAGCAGAAGTTAAAAAAGAGTTAGCTGCTAAAAAAGTTCAGATGACTCAAGGATACTCATTTGACACTGTCTTAAACGGTTTTGCGGCAACTGTGAAAGCAAACGATCTCCCGAAATTGCTTACAGTGGAAGGAATTACATTAATCGAACCTGATGCAATTGTTTACGCATCAGAAGATAAGCCGATGAAATCATCGGAACTTAAGAAGGAAGATCCATTAGAAGCACGAATGAATACAAGTAATTCTTTCCTTGGCATCGAACAGCTTTGGAAGGAAGGAATTGAAGGACAAGGAATAAAAGTAGCAGTATTAGATACTGGTATTGATGCAGATCATCCTGAGTTCGCTGGAATTTACAAAGGTGGGAAAAACTTCATTCCGAATTCAGCAACTTACACGAAGCCTCGGGCAGATGACGACGCATCGGAAACATTGCCTTCGGAGCGTCCTGCCGGAACACCTGAAATTAATGAAAAAGGAAGCTCGTTCTACACTTCTCACGGTACACATGTTGCTGGAATAATTGCAGCAATCGGAGCTAACGAATTCGGTATAAAAGGAATTGCTCCAAAAGTAGACCTTTATGCTTACCGTGTTCTTGGGGCGTACGGAAGTGGAGCTACATCTGGTATTATTAAAGCAATTGAAACTGCTGTAAAAGAAAAAATGGACGTTATCAACCTTTCACTTGGCGGGGGCGCAAACTCTGAAACGGATGCAGGCTCATTTGCTATTAATAATGCAATGATGGCTGGAACAATCGGAGTAATTGCAACAGGGAACGAAGGTCCAAATCGCGGAACAATAGGCACGCCTGCAACGGCCCGTTTAGGAATTGCTGTTGGTAACACAACAAATCCTGAAACAATGTATAACGGGGAAGTGAATGTTACAGTTGGCAACTACAATTTAACAAAGCAGCTTCCGTTAATGGGCACGACTTTTGGGAAAAATTTAGCAACACAGCTTCAAGGAGAATTTGACCTAGTTGCTGTTCCTGGGAACGGGGAAGTAAAAGACTTCGAAGGAATTAATGTAAAAGGTAAAGTGGCATTGATTTCCCGTGGCAGTATCGCATTCGTTGATAAAATTGCGAATGCAAAGGCAAATGGAGCAGTCGCAACAATTATTCATAACTTTGCTGGTGGAACGAATGCACCGAACATTTCAGGCACATTCCTTGGTGATGCATTTGATTTTCTGCCAACATTTGATATGTCACAAACGGATGGCGATGCAATTCGCGCTGCATTAGCAGGTGGAACTGGAAAAGTAAGCTTTAGTAAATTTGCATCCTCAAAGACACTGGGAGATGATGTAAACTCTTCAAGTTCACGTGGACCATCTACACCAAATTTTGATATTAAACCAGATGTAAGTGCACCTGGAACAAACATTATGTCAACGATTCCGATGTATAAAAAAGATTTCCCTGCTGTTGATTATAGGGAAGCATATGCTCGTAAAACAGGAACTTCTATGGCAACACCGCATATTACAGGTATTGTTGCATTAGTTAAACAAGCAAATCCTGATTGGAACGCCTTCGATGTAAAAGTGGCGCTTTCTAATACAGCAATGGTTTTAGATAAAACAAAATACGATGTGTTTTCTCAAGGTGCAGGGCGTGTAAATGCTTATGCAGCAGCTCATCCGGAAATTCTTGCCTATGCACTTGATAGCGCAATTTTAGATGGAACTGGTGCAGTTGCAGAAAACTTGAAAGGTACAGTTACTTTCGGTCCCCAATCTCTTAAAGACCGGGATATTTCTGTAACGAAACAAGTTTTAGTAAAAGATATTAAAGGGAACGGCGGCAATTATAACGTATCAATTGATGTGACAAAAACATTTGGTGATGCAACTGTTACTGTCGATCAGCCGACATTTAATCTAGTCGGAGAGCAAGTTTTAAATATTACATTAACTGCTTCGCAAGCTACGGCACCAAAAGGCTCTGAAATACTAGGGTATATTTATATCAGCAGTGGAGATACAGAAATTTCATTGCCATTCGCAGCTGACTTTGGTAGCGCGGCAGCAACTGAAATTAAAGATTTTAAGATTACAGAAACAGACCTATCCTTTAACGGAGATGGGGTAAAAGATTCAGCTGTACTGTCATTCACATTAACTGGAGATGTAACAACTAACTATATCGAGCTTTGGGATATTATGAATCCTAAAGGTGGAGAATACGGAGACGGCTACATTGGTTATCTACATGCTGGTACTGCACTAGGAAAAGGCTCTTATACGCTAAATATTGCTGGGCAGTACAAACCATGGGGAACAGCACCTGCCACAAAGATTCCAGATGGTCTGTATACAATTGACTTCACCGGTCTTGCAGCATCAGGAGTAGTTTCCGATTATGTTGGACCAATTATCGTGAAAACGACTAAACCAGAAATTACTGGTTCAGTAGCTAAAGGTGTCGCTACAGGACAAGTAACAGATAAATATATCGATTACAATGAAGAGCTATATTTATACGGTTTAGATTACAATTTAAATGATAAATTAAAAGCTTCCTATATTTCGACGATAAATGGCGAAGTACAAGCGCCAGTAGCTTTTGAATTAAATCAAGACGGTAGCTTCACATTCCCAGTAACAGCAGAAACAAATGCTGTTTCAGTAATCATTAAAGATGCTGCCGGGAATGTTGGTGAAGCGAAGATATATGAAAAAGAAGTAGTAGAACCAGTAATAGCACTTTCTGTAAATCCAACTAAGCTAGACTTAACAGCTGGTGAAACTGCACAACTTACGGTAACAGAAACGACAACGCCTGCAGAAGGTGCTGCAACAGAGAAAGACGTAACTTCAAAAGCTACTTATGTTGTTGGAGATGAAAATGTTGCAACAATAGTAAATGGATTAGTAACTGCTGTAGGTGAGGGCACGACGACAATAACTATTTCATATGGTGATAATGAAGTACCTATAAATGTTACAGTTAAAGCACCTGTTGTAAAAGAACCAATAGTAACACTAGAAATTGACCAAGCTCAGGTGGAAACTAGAATAGGTAAAGAAGTTCCAGTTAAAATTACTGAAGTAACTACTTTTGATGGTAAAACAACAGAAAAAGATGTTACAAAGCTTGCAACCTACGAAGTAGAGAATGATAAAATAGCTACTGTAAAAGCAGGGGCTGTAAAAGGAAAAGGTCAAGGTAATACGACGGTTAGAGTAAAGTATGGTGAGCACACACTAACATTTGATGTGTTGGTTGTGAAGCCAGGCAATGGTAACGGCAATGGCAACGGCAACGGTAATGGCAATGGTAATGGTAATAAAAATAATAATGAAGTTATCGAGGATGAGTTATAATTAATTTCAGTTTAAGCCTCAAGAGAAATTGCATAGCGCAATTTCTCTTGGTATTTATTATAAAGAAATAACTATGACATATTCTTTCTGATTTTCTTGCCATTAAGCAGTTCCTCTTTTTTATTCTTCTTGTAGTACATATTTATCATTACTTGGATGTCATTTTTTCAACTTTTCATTAAGTTTAATTATTGTTTCTTCATATCCTAAATCACTATTAGATTTATTGGAGCAATTTCTCCAAAACTTCCTCATACTTTCCAAAAAGAACAACTCTCCTTACATAATTTCTTAAAGCTTAAAAAAATATGCCCGTCTACGATTACGGCAGTACTTCCGCAATGAAGACAACCTAAATCAGACGAAAAGCGAGACTCCTTGATCATAGGAAGTAATTTTTGCATTTTATTTTCTTCTTTTGGATATAGATCTTGTTTCATTGCCTTAAATAAGGCTAGTTGATCTGCTTTTCCCAATTCTCCGACTGCTTCATACACATATCTCCACATTATTGAACAATACTCAACCGTAATTAGTATTTTCAAGAGAGCAGAATCTATATGAAAACAGCCTTTCGAAAACAGCTTAAAATGGAAAAGCTAGTTATTTTTTTATCACCTAAAAATGAGGTGGTATTTTGATAAAACCTACGACATGCGAATAGGTTGATTGTTGTGAAAATCGAACTTCCTCGGAAAGAGCTCAATAGAACGGAAATGCATCCCACATTATGGTAAATGTCTGAGCTTTTATTATCGAAAAACAACATAAGATAGATAATTTTGTTGTTTTCTAACTTTTTACTACTAAACAAAAAGTTAATAGCATTTTATGTATTATTAACAAAGTGTCTAATACTTGTCTAATAGGACAATGTTAAAGCTTCCAGCGGATGTCACGGAATCGGAAAGGAGTTCACTTAGGACGTTAGCCTAAAATGATTGCATCCATGCGATAACGGCTAACTGACCTGCATCGGTAAAAGCGCCACGTCCTGTGGCATTACGGAAATGACCGACATCGCGTCGGCCCTCGTGCAGGCCTAAGCACAAAGCCGATTCCGAACGCTATTATTTCGAGGCATCATTGATTTCTAGAATATTCTAAAAACAAGGGGGCATTTGAATGGCAGTAACAAGTTTAAAGACAACGGAATCTTATATGCGCGACCGACAAGCAGTTATCGAGCTAACACAAAAGCTAGTACGAATAGATAGCGTTTATCGAGAAGGTGATCCAAATGGCAATGAACAACAAGTTGCGAATTTTGTCGCTCAATATTTACGTGATATTGGGATAGAAACACATGTAGAGGAGGTTATGCCCGGAAGGCCGAATGTTATTGGTATTATTGATTCGGGTAAGCCAGGAAAAACACTACTCTTTGAAGGACACACAGATGTCGTTACAGAAGGAAATCGTGAGGCATGGACGTACGATCCATTCAGTGCAGAAATTATTGATGGTCGAATGTATGGCCGAGGCACAAATGATACAAAAGGAAATCTTGCTTGTATGATTACAGCTTGTCAGTCGTTGTTACTGAACCAGGAGGAATTTACAGGCAAGATTATTTTATGTATTCCATGTGATGAAGAAGGAATGATGCTTGGGATTAAACACTTTATAAAAAATGGCTGGGCAGATGATGTGGATGGGGCGATTATTTGTGAGCCAGAGGAAAACAATGTTTGTATTGCACAGCGTGGCGCAATACGTTTGAAAGTAGATATTTTCGGTAAAATGGCGCACGGTGCAATTTCTTGGAGTGGCATTAATCCGAACTGGCGCATGGCACGTTTTATTGTAGAGCTTGAAAAATTAGAAAAAGAAGAGCAAGCACGTTTAGGACGTGATCCGATGCTCCATTGGCCATCTATTACACCAACGATTTTACGAGCACCTGTAAAAGGAGATGCCCAAATTAATGTCATCCCTGATCATTGTATGACAACACTTGATATTCGTACAGTCCCTGCACAGGATCATGATGAGCTTCTCGGTAAAATTGATGCCATTATTAAACGTCTGCAAGCAGATGATCCAGATTTTAAAGTTGAGCTAACAGTGCTAGATAATCGTCCTGCAACAGCAACAGCGAAGGAGGATCCTGTTGTACAAGCCATTTATGAGGCAGTCGCTGAGGTAACGGGAAAAGAGCCAAAATATAACGGTGTTCCAGGGGCTACGGATGGAACGTTCCTTCATGTACATGGAGTACCAATCGTTACCGTTGGAGCGGGTGATCGTGATATTCCTCATCAAATTGACGAATATGTCGATATTGAAGAATTAGCAGAAACAACAGCCATTTACCGTTTGGCAGCACTAAATTTTTTAGCAGGTGATGCACAATGACTTACACAAAAATCGCAATCATTCCAGGCGATGGCATTGGAAAGGAAGTTATGGTGGAAGCATTAAAGGTACTGAATTCTCTTCAGGAACATGATTCATCTTTACAAATAGCAACAACCATTTTTCCTTGGAGCTCCGATTACTACCTCAAGCACGGTCGTATGATGCCAGACAATGCATTAGACATATTAAAAGCATACGATGCGATTTTATTCGGGGCAATTGGAGATGCTCGTGTTCCGGATAATGTGACTGTATGGGAATTAATTATGCCGATACGAAAAAGCTTCCAGCAATATGTTAATTTCCGTCCGATTAAATCATTACCTGGCATAGCCTCACCGCTTGCTAACGGAAGGGATATTGATTTTGTGATTTTCCGGGAAAATACGGAGGGGGAATATTCCGATAGTGGTGGGCGGGTTTATCATAATCAACCGCAGGAAATGACGATTCAAAATACGATTATGACACGTATCGGTATTGAAAAAATTGTCCAAGCCGCCTGTGATTATGCCTATAAAAATGGCAAAACCAAAATTACGAGTGCGACAAAATCGAATGCCATTATCCATTCCATGAAGTTTTGGGATGAGCATGCTAATAGAGTTCTAGCACAAAGCTCACCTGCGCTAGGGTTTGAATCTATCTATATCGATGCTTTAGTAGCTTATTTCGTAGAGCGACCACAAGATTTTCAGGTTGTCGTTGCCTCCAATTTATTTGGAGATATTTTATCAGATTTAGGGTCAGCTATTGTTGGTGGTCTTGGGTTGTCACCATCAGCTAATTTAAATCCGGAGAAAAAATTTCCGTCTATGTTTGAGCCTGTGCATGGGTCAGCACCAAATATCGCCGGGAAGGGCATAGCAAACCCGATCGCACAAATTTGGTCACTTGCTTTGTTACTTGGACATATTGGGAGACCAGATATAGAACAGTTAATTGTGAGTGCGATTGAGAAGGTGCTTCGAGATGGTGTTGTGAAAACTGCAGATATTGGTGGACAGGCGACAACAGCGCAAATGGGAGATGCCATTTGTCAGGAAATTATCAAAATGAATTTAGCGGCAAGGGGTGTATAGCATGGCAGTAGAACAACAGGTCATTATCGTTACAGGTGCAGGGGGTGGTATGGGGAAAGCCATTATTCAGGAACAACTTGCGCAGGGCAATATAGTAATTGGGCTAGATTTATCAATAGCTTCGTTAAGTGATTTAGCGCAGGATACTTTACAGTGCTTTGAAATCAATGTCTTACAAGAGCAGTGTGTGAACGAAGTGTTCAAGCAGGTTTTTGACAAGTATGGACGCATTGATGGACTTGTCAATGCGCTTGGTATAGCGCAAGCAGCAACACCGCTTGAGCAAGTAACGATGGACGAATGGAACCGGTTAATGGATGTCAATGTTAAAAGTTTGTTTATTACAACAAAGGCAGTCGTTCCGTACATGAAAGAGCTGCACAAAGGTTCAATTATTACGATCGCTTCCATTTCTGCTGTACGCCCACGCCCAGGGTTACAAGCTTATATTGCTTCTAAAGGGGCGGCGGAAAGTTTTACACGTGCTTTGGCTCTTGAGCTAGCACCTTGCCAAATACGTGTTAACACGATTCACCCAGGGCCAGCCGATACTCAGATGCTCGGCCAATTTACGCCACAAGGAGCAGACATCGAGCAAACAACGCAAAGTGTTTTTGTTCAATCGATCCCCCTTGGACGCTTAGTGAATCCATCAGACATTGCGGGAGCAGTAAGTTATTTACTTTCTGATGCAGCGGGTATGGTTACTGGAACGACATTACATGTAGACGGTGGTCGCGGACTTTAGGAGGGATAAAGTGAAAAAAATTCCGATGTTTATAAATGGTGAGTGGGTTTACGGTGCTATGGACGAGGCCGTATTAGATATTATGAACCCCTCTACTGGTGAAGTCATGGCTCAGATTACGAATGCGAGTAAAACGCATGTCGACGAGGCTGTACGTGCTGCACGTGTAGCGTTTGAAAGTGAAGAGTGGAGGAAAATAAAGGCATATGAACGGGGACAGCTACTTGTTGAACTTGCACGCTATATACGCAAGCATGCAGAGGAATGGAGTTTATTAGAATGTCGTGACGTTGGTAAGCCATTAACACAAGCAAGAGCCGATATTGAAGCGGCAGCTCGCTATTTTGAGTTTTATGGGGGAGCTGCTGATAAAGTAATGGGGGACACGATTCCCATTGAAGACGGCATTTTAAATGCGGTAGTGTTAGAGCCTGTTGGAATTACCGTACATATCGTGCCTTGGAATTATCCTATTCAAATCACAGCGAGAAGTGTAGCAGCTGCAATTGCTACTGGCAATGCAGTAATTGTCAAAAGTGCGGAAGATACGCCATTAACTACGCACGCTATAACGGAATGGTTTGCTGATAAATTGCCGAGAGGTATTTTTCAGCATATTACAGGCTTAGGTCGCGATGTAGGGCCGTATTTAACATCTCATCCTGATATCAATCATATTACATTTACAGGCTCTGTACCAACAGGAATTGCAGTGATGAAATCAGCTGCTGAAAATGTTGTACCTGTTACGTTAGAGCTTGGTGGGAAATCACCAAATATTGTTTTTGCGGATGCCAACATGGAGCAAGCACTTGAGGGTGTTGTACGTGCCATTATTCAGAATGCCGGGCAAACATGCTCTGCAGGAGCTAGATTACTGATTGAAGAAAGTGCTAAAGAAAAATTCATTGCTCAGTTAGTGCAGAAATTTCAAGCTTTAAGAGTTGGTCCAGGTGAGGCAGACGTTGATATGGGTCCACTTCTTAATGAACGACAATATACGAAAATTTCAACACTGCTGCAAAAGGCGAAAGAAGATGGTTACGTGATTACTGGTGGAGAGACACTGACGATTGCGGGCTATGAAAAAGGATACTATGTTGAACCAACAATACTTGCAGGAGTAGCAGCTAACGATGCACTTGCACAGGAGGAAATTTTCGGGCCGGTGTTGACGGTATTGACGTTTAATACCGTTGAGGAAGCAATTACTTTAGCGAACAGTACAGATTATGGTTTAGTTGCAGGCGTTTGGTCGAAGGATTTAGATACTACGCATTATGTTGCAAACCGTATAAAAGCAGGACAAGTATTTGTTAATAACTATGGTGCAGCAGGCGGTATTCAAATGCCGTTTGGTGGCTATAAAAAGAGCGGCATTGGCCGGGAAAAAGGTTTTGTCGCGTTGAGAAATTATACACAAATGAAAAATATCGCGATACGCTATGCACCACCAAATCAAATGTGAGATGGAGGAATGCATATGGATCAGTCAAGAGAAAATCAAGTGCTCTTAGAGGTAAATCATTTAAAAATTAAATTCCATTTAAAAAATGGTAAAGAGGCAAAAGTTGTTGATGATGTAAGCTTTACGATTCGTAAAGGAGAAACCGTTGCGCTTGTAGGGGAGTCTGGAAGCGGTAAAAGTATTACATCGTTATCGATAATGCGATTACTGCCCATACCGCCAGGAGAAATGACAGCTAGTACGATTAAATTAAATGGTAAAAATCTCTTAGACTATAAAAATAAAGAGATGAGCAATATAAGAGGCAATGAAATTAGTATGATTTTTCAAGAACCGATGACATCATTAGATCCTGTGTTTACAATCGGTAATCAAATAATAGAAGGTATTCGTAGACATCAAAGGATTTCAAAAAAAGAGGCGAGAGAGAAATCTCTCCAGTTGTTAAAAGAAGTCGGTATTGCGAATGCGGAAAAGATTATTGCTGAATATCCCCACCAATTATCAGGTGGAATGCGCCAGCGTGTCATGATTGCTATTGCCATGTCCAATAACCCTCAGCTGCTGATTGCGGATGAGCCCACAACGGCACTTGATGTAACCGTACAGGCACAAATTTTAAAGCTTATGATAAAGATGAAGGAAAAACATCGTTCGGCTATATTATTTATTACACATGATATGAGCGTCGTAGCAGAAACGGCAGACCGCGTTTTGGTTATGTATGCAGGACAAATCGTAGAAGAAGCATCTGTGCGAGAGCTTTTTATGAATCCAAAGCATCCGTATACAGCTGCTCTTTTAAAAACAATGCCTAATTTAGAGACAGTTGTTAAAAGGTTGCCGTCAATCCCTGGCGCGGTTCCACCAGCTTATGCTTTACCAGAGGGCTGTCGCTTTGCACCACGCTGTCCGTTTGCGATGGCACAATGTCATAACGTGCAGCCGGAGGTAATCCATATTCAAGACGAGCATAAAGTGCGCTGTCATTTATTTATGGAGAAAGGGGTGCTTGATCATGACGAAGAAAGAAGTTTTGCTTGAAATTAATCATTTAAAAGCCTACTTTCCTGTGAAACGTAAGTCGATGAAGGAAGAGAAAAAAGTCATTAAAGCAGTCGATGATATTTCGCTTGAAATTTTCCGCGGCGAGACGCTTGGCATTGTAGGAGAATCCGGCTCCGGAAAATCAACGTTTGGCCGAACTATTTTAAAACTCGTCGAACCAACCGAGGGAGAAATTTTATATAAAGGACAGCCCATTCAACAGTTAAAGGGGAGTAAGTTGCAAACTTTTCGCAATCAAATGCAAATGATTTTTCAGGATCCTTTTGCATCACTCAATCCTCGTATGCGAATAGGTGCCATTATCGAAGAACCGATGAAACTGCAATTAACAATAACGAAAGAGCAACGTAAAGAACGTGTCAAGGAGCTTTTACAAAAGGTAGGTCTACCAGAAGATGTTATGCAAAAGTTCCCGCATGAATTTTCTGGCGGTCAAAGACAACGAATCGGGATTGCTCGGGCTCTTGCTATTCATCCAGCGTTCATTATTGCGGATGAGCCTGTATCTGCACTAGATGTTTCGGTCCAGTCACAGGTCTTAAACTTAATGATGGATTTACAGGATGAATTTCATTTGACCTATTTATTTATTTCACATGATTTAAGCGTTGTAAAACATATTAGCGATCGAGTGGCTGTGTTGTATTTAGGGAGGGTAGTAGAAATAGGCACGAAGAAGGAGTTATATGCGAATCCTCTGCATCCATATACGCAGGCTTTACTATCAGCCATTCCAGTTATCAATTTTAATCAACCGAAACAAGAAATACCGTTACAAGGTGAATTGCCAAGCCCGATGAATCCGCCTGTAGGCTGTGCGTTTCATACACGTTGTCCCTATGTGATGAACAGATGTCATCAAGAACGGCCTGTGCTTCAGGAAGAAAATAACCATCAACGGGTAGCGTGCTTTTTATATGAAAAATAGCCGAAAAATCAGTCTACTAAGCTAAGCGAGGTGTGTACGATGTTTGGAAATATTACAGATGTGCCTGGCGTTAAAGTTGGGCATGCAGAACATAGTGATGGCATTACAGGCTGTACAGCGATTTTAGTGGAAGATGGTGCTGTTTGCGGTGTCGATGTAAGAGGCTCAGCACCAGGCACTCGAGAGACTGATGCACTTGATCCTATTAATGAAATTGATCATGCTCATGGGATTTGCTTGTCAGGAGGAAGTGCATTCGGATTGGATGCTGCTACAGGAGTTACGCGATTTTTAGAGGAGCAGGGAGTTGGAGTAAAGGTAGGTGTTGCTACGATTCCAATAGTTCCTAGTGCGGTGCTGTTCGATTTATTTATCGGTGATCCCAAGACAAGACCTACTGCTTTAATGGGCTATAAAGCGGCAAAGAGTGCGGTTGTTGGTCCATTGGCAAATGGTAATACAGGAGCTGGTTATGGTGCGACTGTAGGGAAATTGGCAGGTCCTCAATATTGTATGAAAGGGGGACTAGGTAGCGCCTCTATAGCCGGCAAAGAGGGGGTTGTAGTGGGTGCTATTGTTGCTGTTAACGCTGTTGGGGATGTAAAAGATCCTAATACAAGAGAAACGCTAGCAGGTGCAAGGAATCTACAAGCAGGAGAATGGCTTGATTGTTGTGCTTATTTAGAGAAGCATATGCAATCGGAAGGATTACCTGGTACGAATACGACAATTGGTGTTATTGCAATGAATGCCAAGCTGACAAAAGTAGAGGCAAAAAAAATAGCCCAGCTTACACAAAATGCACTCGCGCGAACAATCTATCCTGTACACACAATGCTGGATGGGGATACGATTTTCGTGCTTGGCACGGGGGATAAAAGATACCCAGTTGACTATTTGGGCCATTTGGCTACAAGAGCTATGGAGGAAGCGATCATTACTGGCATTAAAGCTGCTGATAAATTAGCTGGAGTAGAAAGCTATAAAAGCATTCAAATAAGCACATAGGGAATAGGGGGAAATAACGTGAGTCTGAAGAACAATTGGTTGAGGCTGTTGTTGACATTGATAGTAGTTTTACTCGTTAGTGCCTGTTCAAATGATGACAAAAAAGATGCAAGTTCTGGAGGAAAAACAGTAGCAGATTTACCTCAAGACATCGTAGTACGTATAAATGATGACCCAGATTTTTTAGATCCACATAAAGCAACAGCATCTATATCTTACCAAATGATACTCAATATTTTTGAGGGACTTATGGCACCAGAAACAGATGGTACTTTAAAAGAAGGGCTAGCCGAAAGCTATTCATTATCTGACGATGGTTTAACATATACATTCAAAATTCGTCCGGGTGTTAAATTTCATAATGGTGAGGATTTAACGGTTGAGGATATTCAATATTCATTTGATCGTTTAATGGGGAAAAACGGTGGCGAAAAGATGTCAAATAGTTTTGATAATGTTGCGTCAACAGAAGCACCTGATGCCAATACATTTGTGATCAAGCTAAAAGAGCCGAACTCCAACTTCTTATATTCATGTACTGCTCGACAATCAGCCATCTTACCAAAAAGTAATGATGGAAAACATAATGAAAATCCAATAGGTACTGGGCCATTTGCTTATGTTAAATATTCTCCGGGTTCTAATTTAGAATTGAAGAAAAATGAACACTATTGGCAGGAAGGGTTACCATACTTGAATAAAGTGACATTTACCTTCCAATCGGATGATCAAGCGGCGATTATGAGTTTAATGGCCAATGAAGTCGATTTAACGAGTGTACCTTGGCAGCGCGTAAGTGAAGTAGAAAATAACTATAACTTATCTCATCAAAATAATAACTCATCATTAATCGTTACATTTAATGAAATGAAAGCTCCTTTTAATAATGTAAAGGTCCGTCAAGCAATTAACTACGCTGTTAATAAGTCCGACATTATCGATTCAGTATTTGCAGGCTATGCTGTACCACTTGGTTCAAATATGAGTCCAGCGATGGGGGATTATCAAAAGAAAGGTTTGGAAAATAAGTATAAGCGAGATGTGGAAAAAGCCAAAGCATTATTAGCAGAAGCAGGCTATCCTAATGGCTTTAAAACAAAAATTACAGTATCTTCGCATAATGATATGTATTCAAATATCGCGCAAATCGTAGCGGCTAATTTAAAGGAAATTGGTATTGATGTGGAAATTGAAGTAGTAGAGTGGGGCATTTGGCTAGACCGAGTTTACTTTGGTCGCGACTATCAAATGACAACAATCGATTTAACAGGTCGTGCCTCTGCCTATGATATTTTAAATGATTACATTTCAACAAATGAAAGTGAAAACTTCTTCAAATTTAAAAATGCTGAATACGACAAAATTATGGAAAATGTTTTAAAGGAAAGAGATCCGGCAAAACAAATTGACTATTATTATCGTGCACAGGAAATTTTAGCTGAGCAGGCAGCAGCGGTTTACATCGCAGATTATCAGATTGTTTGGGGTTCTAATAAAAAAGTTACCGGATTAAAGAGCTACCCATTCTGGTACCATGATATGTCTGAGGTTAAATTTTCTAACTAGAAAGGGATGAGTGCTAGATGATGTATATAGTACGTCGATTCATTCTGTTACTAACAACCATCCTTCTAGTATCGATCATTACATTCGGTGTTTTTCAAATTTTACCTGGTGATCCGGTTCGGACAATGTTAGGCACGGAAGCGGATCCTACACAAATTGAAAATATGCGATCAGAGCTTGGCTTAAATCGCCCCCTTTACGAGCAATATACAGATTGGATGAAGGGATTATTGACAGGGGAATTAGGAAGTTCCATTCGTTTTTCGATGCCAGTAAAAGATTTACTGTTCGACAGACTACCTGTAACGATGTCATTGGCTGGGCTCACGCTCTTAATTGTGCTACTCATTTCCTTACCATTGGGGATGTTTGCAGCGAGAAGACAAAATAAGCTTAGTGATGTCTCGTTGTCGACAGTGACACAAGTTGGCATGGCCATTCCTTCTTTCTGGCTTGGGATGATTCTTATTTTGTATATTGGCATGCAATTCAGCTTCTTTAAAATAAGTGGGTATATTCCGTGGACGCAAAGTGTAACAGGAGCGTTAAGTACACTTGTTCTGCCAGCGTTAACAATAGCGATTCCACAAATTGCGGTCAATTTCCGCTATGTGCGTTCGGCTATTTTAGAGCAAAATCAGCTCGATTATGTACGTACGGTTCGTAGTAAAGGGATGTCTGAGCAAAATGTTATGTATAAGCATGTCTTAAAAAATTCGATGATTCCAATATTAACGGTATTTGGATTAATCATGGCTGAAGTTGTAGCAGGGACAATTATTGTGGAGCAAGTATTTTCACTACCGGGTGTCGGTCAACTCCTCATCACGGCTATTAGTAATCGTGACTTTCCATTAGTACAGGGAATCGTTATGTATATTACAGTAGCGGTAGTCATGATCAATTTTATGGTCGATATTTTATATTCTGTGTTAGATCCTAGAATCCGGTTACGATGAGAGGGGATACGATGAAGAATAGACAAAGGTACAGAAAAAATATCAATTTAATCATTGGTCTACTAGTCATTGTCGGTTTTCTAATTGTAATGATTATCAGCTTTTTTTATACACCACATGATGTGAACTCGATGAATATACCTCAAAAATTACGAAGTCCAAGTAGTGATTATCTTTTTGGTACGGATGAATTTGGTCGGGATATTTTTAGCCGTATGATGAAAGGAACACAAACGGCGTTTGCAGTCGGTCTACTAACTGTATCTATCGGAACAATTTTAGGTATTTTAATTGGTGGTATAGCGGGGTATGTGGGTGGCTGGATTGATGAAATCTTTATGCGCATAATGGATGCATTAATGGCTTTTCCAGGTATAATTTTAGCTTTAATGCTCGTTGCGGTATTTGGACCGGGGATTGTTAATACAGCTATTGCATTAGGCATTATCGCCATACCAGCCATTGCTAGAATTACACGTAGTGGTTTCGTCCAACATCGTAACAATGAATATGTATTAGCAGCAAAGTTAATCGGCGTAAAACCCTATAGCATCATGTTTCGCCATATACTACCCAATATTTCATCGCAAATTATCGTCGCTGCAACTGTAACATTTGCGACTGCGATGCTTGCTGAAGCGGCACTAAGTTATTTAGGGCTTGGCGTGCAGCCTCCAAATCCTAGTTGGGGACGAATGCTAAAAGATTCACAAGCTTATTTAGTTGGAGCACCTTGGTACACTTATGCACCAGGTGGAGCCATTACAATACTTGTATTAGGTTTGTATATGCTTAGTAATGCGTTACGCGATTTTTTCGATCCACGTTCAAAAGCGTAAAAATAGCAGGTGCTGTTTTTTTAATAATTCAAAAGCCTATTGAGACGATGTGGGGCCCGCAAAAGATCAGCACCTAATCAATTCAATTATAGAGTGTGTTTGAATGATTTTTTCAGCAGTATCATTTTTGGCACCAATGCATGCTAAATAAACACGTTCGATCAATCAACAGTAAAATGGTGAAAAGATGGGAGCACAATTTGACATTTATAGATCGCTAAAAAGGTATTCTTCGCAAAGGAAGGCGATCCCAAATGCTCAGAAGCGCATGGAATCGCCTTTAATAATTTCGTGTATGTCCTTTCTTTACATATTCCCAATCAGTTTCAATATTTTGACGAATACGTATTAATAAGTCATGAATACTGTCAATTTCTTTAGACGAAAAACCATTTAATGCTCTAGCATTTGAGTAGTCTTCTTCTCGCTTTAACAATGAATAAATTTTGAGACTTTTCTCTGTCGGGAAAAGCTGTTTGTTTTTCTTATTGCCCATTTCATTACGCTTTTCTATAAAACCTTTTGTCTCCAACTTTTGAATTGCTCGGGAGGCTGTTGTGCGATCTACCTTCAATAGTTCAGCTACCTTTTCCTGAATAATACCAGGGTTTTCACAGATACGAGTGACATACAAATATTGTCCCTTTGTTAAATCAAGTTCTTTAAACTCTATATTACTAATGGAATCAAGTGCCCGCGCAATCGCACCAATATCTCGCAAAATTTCCTTCATTTATTGCCTCCGAAAAAATTATTGTATTTGCAATAAAAAATGCTCTATACTATATATTATCATCCATGCAAGGAAATTTCACTTCATAATATCTACAGGTGGAGGTTCCGCACGCACAGCGTCTTTAGCGGCGGAAAAAGTGGTTTTAGCAGCGAAAATGATGTGTCTACCGGCGGAAGAAGAAGTTTTAGCGGCGCAATAGCCGAATATAGCGGCGGAAAAAGCAGTTTTACCGGAAAAGTAGACGGCTTAACTAGCGGAGGAAAACAAGGTTCTACCAACGGAGAGTACGTCCCTAACAGCAAAAAACGAGGAGGAATATAAAGATGAACACGAAAAAAATTACACATAAACAAGATTTACAAACAGCATTTGCCATTCGTCAAAAAGTTTTTATAGAGGAGCAGCAGGTACCAGAGGAAGAAGAATTTGATGAATTCGACACACTAGATGCAGCATGTGATCATATTCTTGTATACTATAACGAACAACCTGTTGGCACTGGCAGACTGCGAGTTGTAGATGGCTATGGCAAACTAGAGCGTATCTGCATATTAATAGAATTCCGCAAATTTGGTTTAGGAAAAGTAATTATCCAAAGTTTAGAGGAAATTGCACTTGAACAAGGTTTAACAAAATATAAATTAAACGCACAATCTTATGCAGAGGGTTTTTATGAAAAATTAGGCTATAAGCGTGAAGGCGAAGAATTTATGGATTGTGGCATCCCACATATTTTAATGAAAAAAACAATTTAATAGGGTGTAGTGGTGGTGGTATTTATTTTTCATTTTAAAAAATAGCAAACCAATGTTAGTTTGCTATTTTGTTTTAATGTAATAGCGCTTTTATTTTTCCCCAAAAGGGCTTAATTTTTTCTTTATTCGGCACATTTTCAAAAATCCAATCTGATTCATTGCTGAAGGCGTTCACTAATTTTTTTACTGCCAATTCATGAGTTTCAAGGCTCAAACAATTCATAATATCGACTATTTCATGCAATGGGTCAGTGGGTAATGAATTAGATAACGTTTTAAGTCCAAGTAAAGCCCGCTCAGGACAATACTTATGCAGTAGTACTTTGGCGAAGTGTTCTAAACTATTCCTCAGTAAATGAACACTCCAAATCACATTTCCACGTTGGGCACCCCAATAATATTGATACAAATACCAGACAGTATCATCTACAGCATCTTGAAATTCGAGTGGAGTTAATGACAAAGTAGTATTCTTTTGTTTAGCTGAAAGGAGTCCATTTGGATCAAATAATATTTTAATAGCATCTTTTTCACTAATTTCTGTGAGCGTTACTGTAAATAAATCGATATGAATCATATCTTCATATACGACTAATAGCTGAGGTGCAATAATATAAATATCATCAATGAAACAAGTTTTCTTATAAGCTTCAATATGTTGGACGCGATTCGGCAAAAAAGCTGCGACATTTTCTTCATTCACAACGCAATAAATATCGATATCTGAAAATTCATCATGCTCCTCTCTAGCCATCGATCCTCTTAAAAATACAGCTTCAATATATTGATCATCCTTTAGACTTTCAAGTAAAACTTCAACAACATGATCTAATTTCAAGTGTATCCTCTCCTTCAAAATAAAACAGGCTACCTAAGTTATTTTTTGAGTAGCCTGTTTTTTTGCTAGATTTCCTTAACAATAGTGCTTGAGAAGCTATCGTGGGGAAGAAATTTTCCATTATGTTATTCGATTTCTTTTGGACTTTTCAAGTAATCTAATATGCTAATTGAGTCGGTTAGTCATTCATTTTCATAATTTAAGTGGAAGTCTGCCTAGTCCCATTTTCAGCCAAAATTTTCAAAAGATCATATTGTATTTAAAAGGCAATTCACGCTTCGTAAGGTAAGATGCAATAGCACCATGCTTTTCGGTCGAAGCTCCTGCATAGCGATTTGCAAAAGTAAGAAGGGGGATAGCTTGCTCCTTACAAAATTCGACTAGATTGATCGCTGTAATCTGCTCGTTAAGAAGAATAGCTAACAATGCTCCTATAAAGGCATCGCCTGCTCCAGTAGTATCAATCGCATCAACGTTGTCAGCTGGTACCTTTACATGATGCTTTTTAGTATAAAGACTTGCACCTTCTGCGCCACGAGTAATTAGGAGTACTTGTACTTTCCCTTGAAATAATGAATGGACTGCTGTTTCTTCATCCTCACTTGCTGTTAAAAATAAAAGCTCCTCCTCGGACAATTTAACGATATGTGCCTTTGGTAAAAATTCTAAAATAGTTCGACGACATGCCTTCTCATCTTTCCATAGTGGCAAGCGAACATTGGGATCAAAGGAAACAAGACTACCTACCTGATGGGCCTGTTCAATCAATGCTACATGTGCATGTTTCATAGGGCTTTCCACTAAATTAACTGAACAAAAATGAAGAATATCGTGATCTGTTAATAAATTAGGTGGGAGTTGTTCTTTGGTGTAAAGTAAATCTGCTGCGTGGCGACGATAAAATAAGAAATCTCGACCTCCATCACTTGTCAGGGAAACAAAGGCTAGACTTGTTTCACCCTTATCTGTTTGAACAATATAGTTCGTATCGACATCGGCTTTTTTTAACGTTTCTACGAGAAAATCTCCGAAAGCATCCTGACCTACCTGTGTAATGAGGGCAGCTTGTTGCTCGAGTTTTGCACAAACAGCGGCAACATTGGCAGGAGCCCCACCAGCATTTTTAGTAAATTGCTCAACTGTAGCAAGGGAAGCATTTTGTTCAGTAGGTGTAAAATCAATTAATAATTCACCAATTGCATAAAGTTTACTCACGGGGAAATCTCCTTTAAATAAAATATTACTGTCGCTTCGCTTTCGCACAGAAAAATTGCTACAGGTCGTGGGCTTTCCTGTCGCTCTGCGCAATGCATCCGTCGTTTTGTCAGGCCGCTGCTAACAAGCTTTTTAGCGATTCAAGCAGCGATGTTCGCGGTTTTATCAGCGATGTTTGTGGTTTTATCAGCGATGTTCGCGATTCAAGCAGTGGAAGGTAGGCAGGCTATCCACGACATTGGCGGCTCTCTCCGTCACTTTGACCTTTCTATCTGTCGCTCTGCACAATGCATCCGTCGCTCAGCATGACCGTTCCGTCAAGTACTTAGACTGAGTTCCTTATTTCAGTAGATGTTTAGATATCACCTGAAAAGGAACCATACCTTCCGTCTTTTCACCTTTAGAGGTGGGTGGGGTCTGTAGCTGACGCTTCGCTTCTGCTACGAGGCACACGCTTTTTCTTCGGTACGTAAATTGTGTAAAAAATCCCACCAAAAATTAATACAATACCAGCTGTTTGCATGAAGCTCGGCATAAAATCAAGCAATAGCATATCAAGCAATATAGCCACAACTGGGTCAACAAATACTAATACTGAAACTAGAATGGTAGAAAGGCTACGAATACTATCAAAAAATAAATAGTAAACAAATCCTGTATGAATAAAGCCCGTCCCTAAAATATATAGCCAGTTTGTTGTCGTTAAGCTCTCAAATAATGAAAAATTAACAAATGGCAATAGTATGATAATTCCGACTGTGGTTTGGATATATGTTAAGGCATAGGAGCTAAGCTTTGTGATCGTTTTACTTGTGAGCATCGTAAACGCGTAAAACAATGCAGACAGTAATGCCCAAATAAAACCTGACTTCATAAATTCAGAGAGTGACATAAAATTATTTAAACCGATAATGAGCATACTGCCTATAAAGCAGGTTACTGTTGCTAGCAATGCTTGAATAGTCATCTTTTCTTTTAAAAACAATGCGCCAAATATTAATACGAATATTGGTGCTAAATTATAGATTGAAATGGCAATGGAAATTGACATTTCTTCAAAGGCTTTAAATAAAAATACCCAGTTTAAGACAATAAAGACACCGCATAGAAGTGTGCGTGATATTTCTTTTTTATCCCATATCTCTGTTTTATGACCACCTGTGATCAGCCACATTCCTCCTAAAAAGAGGGTAGCGCAAATACATCTAACAAATACTAGCTCGGTAGCAGGTACGCCAGTATGAACGGTAAAAAACCCAATAGAGCCAAAAAGGGCCATTGATACAGTTAGTTTGATAATCGCTGAAATGTTCATCCAAAACCTTCTTTCTATAAAATTATGATAGGGGGAAACTTAACGTCTCCGTTTTCAAAGTTTTCCCTTAGGTAGAGTTAGTAACTGCTCGGCTAATAGAAGATCTGCGCAGGTTTAGATTCAAACTGCCTCATCTTGGAGATTACTAGAAAGAAGGCCGACAGTTGACACACGCTGCCGACTCTTCATTAATAGTTTTGCAATTATTCCCGGATTTGGCCGTTACCGTGAATGAAATACTTTGTTGATGTTAATGCTGGTAAACCCATTGGACCCCGAGCGTGTAATTTTTGCGTACTAATGCCGATTTCTGCACCGTAGCCAAATTCAAAACCGTCTGTGAAGCGAGTGGAGGCATTGTGATAAACAGCTGCAGCATCCACGCTATTTAAGAACGTATCTGCTACTAACTGATCCTCAGTCATGATGGCTTCAGAGTGGTTCGTGCCGTATTTATTAATGTGTTCGATTGCTTCATAAACGTTTTCCACAATTTTAACGCTGATCTTTAAATCTAAATATTCAGTTGCATAGTCTTCAGCTGTTGCTAGTTGAGCGAATTCAAGAGCTTGACAAACAGTTTCATCACCAATAATTGTCACACCTGCTTGATGCATAGCATTTAGTAGCTGTTTGCCGTGCTCCTTAAACCAATCAGGATGAATAAGTAAGCTTTCCGCTGCATTACAAACCGATGGGCGTTGCGTTTTCGCATTGATACAAATTTTTTCTGTTTTTATGTAATCGGCCGAATGGTCCACATAAATATGACAGTTGCCAGCACCTGTCTCTAGCACTGGTACAGTGGCTTCATTTACTACTAAATCAATAAGTGCTTTTCCGCCACGAGGGATTAATACATCTAAGTATTCTTTTAAATGGAATAATTCTTTAACAGTTTCACGATTCGTATCCTCGATTAATTGTACAGCGTCCACAGGGATAGACGTTTTGCTAAGTGCACGATGTATACTTGCCACAAGTGCTACATTAGAAAATTTGGCAGAAGAGCTGCCACGTAAAATGACTGCATTACCTGTTTTCAATGATAATGTTGCCGCATCCACTGTCACATTAGGTCGCGCCTCGTAAATCATCCCGATAACGCCAATTGGCACTTGACGTTTTTCAATCAATAGTCCATTATCTTTTTCTATTCTCTCTAGAAGACTACCTACTGGATCATTTAATTCAACAAGTAACTGAATAGCACTTGACATAGCTTCCACTCGTTCTTTATTTAGCATGATGCGATCAAGTGTAGAAGCAGGCATTCCCTGTTTCTCACCATGAGCTAAATCCTTTGCATTTTCAACAATGATAGTGTCTTGGTCAATGATTAATTGCTCAGCAATTTTTGTGAGAGCCTCATTTTTTTCGCAAGTTGTTTTAATATTTAAAATATAGCTGGCGGCTTTTGCTAGCTTTCCTTTTTGTTGAACTTCACTTGTCATGTGAATTCCTCCTTAGTTTGTTTGAATTTTTAGCCATTTATCTCGGTGAATGACCTCAATAGGATAATTCGCTAACTCATCTGTACGTTTTCCCATCGCATGTGCTAACTCTAGGGAAGAATATAAAACCTCACCACGCCCAAGCAGTCCCTTGTCACTGTGTACCTCGACAACGTCTCCATTTTCGAAGTCGCCTTCAACACGGTATACACCAGCGGGTAACAAGCTTTTTCCATTTGCCAATAAGGCATGCTCAGCACCGCTATCTATAAAAATTTTACCAGATACTTCCGTGAGTGCAATCCACTGTTTATTATTTGTTAAAACAGCCAGCGCATCATGCTCAACGTATGTACCATCACCATGTCCTTTCAAGATGTCGACAAGCTTTTTAGCACCGTGCCCAGTCCCAATAAATACTTTGACACCTGCATTTAATGCTGCTCGGGCTGCCAGTAATTTGGATTCCATACCACCTGTACCGACCTTCGAGCCTGCACCGTCTGCAAAACCAAGCATCTCATCAGATACCTCTGTTAAACGATCAATTCGTTTGGCATGTGGGTTTTTAGTTGGATTGGCGTTATACAAACCATTGATGTCTGTTAAGATAATGAGCTGATCGGCATGAACAAGGCCACTTACTAGTGCCGATAACATGTCGTTATCTCCAAAGGTTAATTCGCTAACAGATACTGTATCGTTTTCGTTAACGATTGGTAGTATGGAGCGCTCAAATAATTCTTCAAATGTAGCATAGGCATTTTTATAGCGCTCCTTTTTTGAAAAATCAGTACGCGTTAATAAAATTTGAGCAGGTACAATATCATATATGCTAAATAGCGCATTGTAAATTTGAATAAGTAAACTTTGGCCAACTGCTGCCGCAGCCTGCTTTCCTTTTACTGTGACGGGACGAGAAGGGTACCCTAGCTGTTTAAAGCCTGCTGCAACTGCACCTGATGAAACAAGCAATACTTCATGACCGTCTTTTTTTAATTCAGCTATCGCTTGAACATGGTCCATTAAACGTATTTTATCAATTTCACCTTTTGCATTTGTTAAGGAGCTACTCCCAATTTTGACGACGATTCTTTTTCTTTCCATTGCAATACCTCCAATTCGCCATTACATTTGCATTATGATTTAAACATTAAGATTCGCTAAAAATAAAAAAACCTTTTCATCCTAATAATTAGGACGAAAAGGTTTGCTTTCCGTGGTACCACCTACATTGAACGTCATTGACATTCCACTTTACTCATAACGCTTGAGACTGCGCCTAGGTTAGCTAGGACGTATTACGAAGTAGGTTCTTTAGTCTTTCTTGTGCAATGCCTTACAGCCGATGGGCATCGCTCTCTGATCAAGTAGTTTCTAGGTACTAGTCTTCGCCGCTTTTATTTTTATAATTGAAAATCTTTTTTGAATGATGTTTCATTCCTCAAAAAGTAATTGAATAAAGAATGCACTACTTTCACAAGTCTGTCAAGCTGATTAGGAATGTTAATAAAAAGTTTCGAAAATAAGTAGGTAATACTGAACAATCGAGGGTACGTGAAGAGGGAAGCACAACTTTGTTTAATTGTACCACCAGATTGCGACTAATAGTGGGAGCATCGCTATAACAATTACGAAAAAGCTCCATAATAATTGCTTTCCTGAAGACATATTTTTAGGTTTTATACTCATTTGTTCATATAGTTCGTTGATGGCACGTTGTTCTTTAGCATATAGCATAGTTTGAAATTCATCGTAATCTTGAATATAACTTGAAGGGGTGCGAGGGCTAAAACGTAAACTTCGAATATCATCAGTAATCTCTTTGTCACCCATAAAGTAAGTAATAACTGGCGCTAACCCTGAATTTTGTGTAGCTTGTACCTCGATATCATGTGTTTTCATTTTATAATAGACATTTCCCTGCTCGTCTTCATATTGCTTTACAATATCACTTACTGCCAACGACAAACACCTCTTTCTCCAAAACGATACGACCTTTACGTAATGATAATATCCATTATAATGTATTAAAAGAGAAAAGTGTTGCATAAGCGAGCATAATTGGTTAGACATTTTTTGTGAAAATTGAGAAATAGAGAATCGTCGTGTAGTATAATGGAAATAAAACCACATTATAATAGTTCTTTTCTAAAAGTAATTGTTTATTACGGAAAGTCGGGTGTGACATTTTGGTAAAATATTATGAGCCTATTTAAAAGTAATGGAAAGAAGGGGTAGTATTGACGTTTTCAACGTTATTGGCGTTTTTAGGAGCAGCAATTATTTTAACATTAATGCCTGGGCCAGATAATTTATTTGTTCTTGCGCAAAGTATTACACAGGATAAAAAGGCTGGTATAGCAACATCACTTGGTCTTTGCACAGGTTTGCTCGTTCATATAGGAGCGGCTGTTCTAGGAATCTCAGCGATTATTTATCAATCAACAGTAATTTTTTCTATTGTTAAGTTTGCAGGAGCAGCGTATTTATTGTATTTAGCTTGGCAATCGTTTCGTGCGAAAGGTGATCCATTTACATTGGAACAGCAAAATGAACAAGCCTATATAACGTTATATCGAAAAGGCATTTTAATGAATATTTTAAATCCAAAAGTTTCTTTATTTTTCTTAGCACTATTGCCACAGTTTGTAAATCCTTCTAATGGCCATGTAGGTTTACAAATGTTAATTTTGGGTTTTGTATTTTTAGTACAAGCGCTTTTACTATTTTCATTATTTAGCATTTTTGCCGGTAAAGTAAGGGAGATGATTATTGGTAAGCCTGCAATTGCTAAACGATTAAATATGATTCAAGGCGTACTTTTCACTTTTATTGGGATACAAATAGCGCTGAGTAAACAGTAAATTGGGGGATTTTTATGGCGATTTTACATATAACGTTTAGCTTATCTACACAAGGTTCGATAAAGCATGCAATACGACAGCATCATTTACAACGAGATGAATCAGTGCTTAGTGTCCATGAGATTTTCTCGATTGGTCCACTAAGCAGCCCAGAAGAACGAAAAAACTGGTTAGAAGCCTATATCTTTAGGGACAATGAAGAACGTGAGTTGTACGAGGATCTTCAACAAGTATGGAAGAAAAAAATTGCAGCTTTACCGTGCGATGTCGATGTCTGGGTTTGGTACAGCCAAAGTACCCATGAAGCGATTGGGTTACGTCTTGTTATGAGCGAATTGATCAATAAATGTAGTATGGTATATGGGATTGATGCTACAGAGGGCCTAAAGCGTGTACAGCCAAACTTGAGGATCCGTCAATCAGGTGAACTTTCAGCAGATTTGCTCATGAAACTCCGTTCTGAGGCAAAGCGCTTTTCTATTGATGAGTGTCAGCAACTTGCAAAGGAATGGGAAGAGCTGAAACAAAACCATAGTACACTGCGAATTTGGCAAGATGGAATTGTACATGTTGCGGAAGACGCATTGGATCCAATTATTATGGAATGTGCGAAAAGAGCCCATGCCGAACTAAATGAAGAATGGCTTATACCGATGCGTATCATCGGTGAAACACTCGGCGCAATTGATGACTATTTAAGTGAAGAGTTTGTGGAGAAACGCCTGCTGACCCTTGCAAAGCAGGGGCTTTTTGAGCTTAATGGAGATACGACAGATATGTATTCGTATCAATTAAAATATGTAGTGAAATAAAGTAGCATCTTTACAGTAACCACCTTTTTATTTGGAGAAGGTGGTTTATTGTTGTGATCTTTATGGAACGCTCTTCGTAAATAAAAAAAGCGAGTAACCATTGTTACTCACTTGGGTACAAATTTAATGACTAGCCATTACTTTTCGTAAAAATTGAATACAAATTGTTGAAATTGCCTTGCTGAAGGTGGAAGATATCGATTTTCAATCCAAGCCATACCTATTATCCGTTCACAAACCATATCCTCTACACGAATTTTAGCTAATTTATTTGGATTCAAATCTTCATCCACAGGTAGCAACGAGACGCCAAGCCCAGCACCTACAAAACCAGCAACTGTTGATACCTCATCACCTTCAAAAGTAATCTTCGGTTTAATACCTGCAGCATTTAATAATTTATCAGCTGTACGGCGCAATGCGTAACCCTTTTTCATTAGAACAAAATTCTCATGCTCAAGTTCCTTCATTTTAATACTCGTCCGGTTAGCGAATGGATGGTCGATCGGCACCATAATAAAAAGCTCATCACGCCACAGCTCCTTCCAGCAAACAGGCGGCTCCGTGTCAATCGATGCAAGTAAACAAAGGTCTAACTCTCCCGCAAGTAATTGCTTAAGCTGAGAATGTGAGTAATTTTGTGTAAAGTGAAAGCGTATATGTGGATGATTCTGTCGGAAAGCGCGAATCAAGTCAGGTACGATGCTAGTCCCTAGTGTATGTAAAAAACCGAGTGATACATCTCCTAGCTCTGGATTATTGAGCTCCTGTAATTCTAAAACGGCTTTTTCATACTCTTTACGCATACGTTGGACACGGTACAAAAAAAGCTCGCCATATCGGTTAAGCATAATCGAACGTCCTTGACGGTCGAACAAGGGTACGCCTAATTCCTCTTCAAGCTTTGAAATCGAACGACTTAATGCCGGTTGAGATATCGCTAATGCTTCAGCTGCACGAGTCATATGCTCAAGCTTTGCTACTGTAGCAAAGTATTCCAATTGCTGCCATTCCATTATTTCACCTCTATTCCCGTTATTTTTGAGTTAACAGCATTATAACGGTAAAAGAGTAGGAAGTATAGGCACATAAAGTGAAACTTTTTCCCACTCAATAATTAATCTTCACCAATCGCGCTTTTTGGGCAGTTTATCCCTCACCTAACTTCTTTGAAATCACAAAATTTTGACTTCTTTTTTGCTACAGATAAGTTAGGCCAGTTAATGCTAGAAAAAAGATTTTAATAACTTTGCTCTTGAAAAATGAAATGCAAAAATAAAAGGTACAAAAAGCGTTATATAACAGTCATTAACCTCACATCGTTAATGCATGAAACACATTAATATGATAAAAACTATAAATTGTACATTATGAATAAACGGTGTTAAGATAGACACATAAATTACACAATTACAAATTTCCGTGAAGGGGATACTATAAAATGAATTTAACTAAGCCACAACCTCTAACTATTGAGGGAGGCAAAAAAGCCGTACTATTATTGCATGGATTCACAGGTAGCACAAAAGATGTGAAAAAGCTAGGAGAATTTTTATCAAAACGTGGTTATACGGTTCATGCACCGATTTATAGTGGGCATGGTGTAGAACCAGAAGCGTTACTTGAAACAAGACCAGAAGACTGGTGGAACGATGTTGTGGAAGGTTATAACTTCTTAAAAAGTAAAGGCTATGAGGAAATTGCTGTAGCAGGGATTTCACTTGGCGGTGTATTTTCTTTAAAAGTAGCGGAGACGTTTCCAGTTAAAGCAGTTGTTGCAATGTGTGCACCGATAACACGCGACAATTCTAAAGGTTTATTTACTCGACTTTATCATTACGCTCGTTTATATAAACATTTTGAAAATAAATCAAAAGATCAAATTATTTCTGAATTACATGAACTACGTATTACACCAAAGGATTCATTAGACGGTGTTACTCGTTTAACTACAGAAACACGCGATGAATTATCTACAATTAAAGCACCTACATTAGTATTACAAGGTTCATTAGATGATGAACTTTATCAAGAAAGTGCACCATTCATTTTAGATACTGTAGAAACTGATGATAAAGAGATTATTTGGTATGAAAATTCAGGTCATATTATAACTTTAGATAAAGAACGTGAAAAAGTGTATGAGGACGTATACAAGTTTTTAGATCACATAGATTGGTCTGTAGCAAACTAAGGAGCTGTCAGCAGACAGCTCTTTTTAGTTTTCTCTATTCACACCCGAAAGAAGTTCTCACTTCCACGTGAAGGTGTATGACAGCACCAGTGAAAAGTTTAAAAGGAAAAAACAACTATTGTTTTTTAAATAAATGCTATGTTAATATAGTGGAATTGTAATGAGAAATCTCTTCATATAAATTGTATGCAATGGTTAAATA
The DNA here is from genome assembly GCF_028674935.1 of Lysinibacillus sp. CNPSo 3705. NCBI lineage: Bacteria > Bacillati > Bacillota > Bacilli > Caryophanales > Bacillaceae > Lysinibacillus > Lysinibacillus sp. CNPSo 3705. The sequence continues at coordinate 55,340 of NZ_JAQZSD010000011.1, forward strand.
CATCTAAGGAGTACATCAAAATGCAACAGAAAATACCTTTTTCAACATATGCAGTCATTGGTACAATGCTTTTCGGACTGTATTTTGGAGCAGGCAATCTTATTTTTCCAATTCAGCTTGGACAATTAGCAGGGACTAACTTTTGGTTTGGCTTAATTGGATTTTTAGTAACAGCTATCGGTTTACCGTTTTTAGGCATTCTAGCTATCGGTTTATCAGGTAGTAACGGTTTGCGTGACTTAGCGAGCCGTGTTCACCCATTATTCGGCGTCATCTTTTCATTAGCCCTCTATTTAACGATTGGTCCTTTTTTTGCGATTCCACGTACAGCGACAGTTCCGTTTGTTGTTGGCTTTGAACCGTATATACAAGCGGAGCATACAACACTTTTACTTGCTTTATTTAGCTTCGTATTTTTTGCCATCGTTTTTTATTTCTCATTGAATCCAGCGAAAATTATGGATTATATCGGAAAATATTTAACACCAGCATTTTTGATTGTGTTATTTATTTTAATTATTATTAGTATTGTAAAACCGATGGGCCATTTCCAGCAGCCAATCGGAGATTATATTGATTCGGCATTTATGACAGGCTTTAAAGAAGGCTATAACACAATGGATGCTTTAGCCTCATTAGCTTTTGGTATCGTTGTAATTAACGCAATTAAAAGCGCAGGGATATCAGATAGAAAGGAAATTGCTAAAGCAACGTGGAAATCTGGTATTTTCGCCATGGCATTAATGACGTTAATATACGGTTTAATAACGTATATGGGGGCATCGAGTATTGAAGCTATTGGTACATTTGATAACGGTGGCTTAATATTTGCCGCAGTGGCCGATCACTATTTTGGATCATACGGGGCTATTTTATTAGCAGTTATAATTGTCCTTGCTTGTTTAAAGACAAGTATTGGCTTAATCACATCTTGTAGTGAATTTTTCCACGAAGTGTTCCCGAAATTAAGCTATAAATGGTTTGTTTTTTTATTGTGCGTTGTGTCATTTACAATCGCCAACTTCGGATTAACGAATATTATAAAGTTTGCTATTCCAGTGCTGATGTTCTTATATCCGCTAGCAATTGTCTTAATTGTCCTTGCATTATGCTCATCACTATTTAAAAATAAGCAAACAGTATATGCAATTACTATGATTTTCACAATTTTTATTAGTGTAATTGATGGTTATAAAGCGTTAGTGGGTAGCATTCCTGCCGCGAAATTGGGTATTTTTGATGCGATTGAAAAAGCTTATTCCAACTTATTACCTTTTTACGATATGGGCTTAGGATGGATATTACCAGCGTTAATTGGTGCTTTTATAGGATGCTTATTCCCAGCAAGAAGAGCAGATGAAAATTTAAATATAAAATAATCAAAAGCACGCACAATGGATTTTATGTGCGTGCTTTTTCGTATGGTGAAGCTTAGTAAGCTGTCCAGCCACCATCTACAGTAATTACTTGTCCGTTGACAAAACTTGCCTCTTCTGAGCCAAGGAATATAGCGAGCTGAGCAATTTCCTCAGGTTGTCCTGCACGTGGGTTAATAGCTAAACCTAGTGCTTGGCGAGCTGCACCTGTTTGACTCACATTTGTCATGGAAGAGGCTATGTTTGTGATCACTGCACCTGGAGCGATACCATTACAGCGAATATTTTTATCTGCATACATAAATGCTGTATTTTTTGTTAGACCAACAACAGCATGCTTAGAAGCAGTATAGGCAGCCCCAGCACGAGCGCCATATAAACCACCAGCAGAGATATTGTTTACAATGACTCCATGTCCTTGGGCAAGGAAAATCTCTGTTGCCATACGCATCGAACGCATTACGGCAGTTGTATTCACCGCGAATACTTTGTCCCAACGTTCATCAGAAACTTCACCGACTGGTTCCATGCCATCCATAATACCAGCATTATTCACTAGAATATCTAATTTGCCATAAGCGTTTTTTGTTTCATCAAATAAGCGTTGTAGGTCTTCTGTTGAGGTAACATTCGTTTGAATAGCGATCGCTGAGCCACCAGTTGCTTGGATACCCGCAACAACTGCTTGTGCACCTTCTAAATTTAAGTCAGAAACTACGACCTTTGCTCCTTCTTTGGCATAGCCCTCTGCAATTGCTTTACCCATACCTGACGCTGCACCTGTTACGATGGCTACTTTATCGTCTAATCTCATCTCAAAAACCTCCTATAATTTATGTTCTTGCACCAGCGTTTGTTCCAGTGAATTCGAGGATATAAAATGTTAAATATTGAACATGTGTTCATTAAAATAATATAATAATTTTGTAAGCGATTTCAATGCGCAAAATACTAGGAACTGTTCAGTAATCAACACATCTAAAAAATCTGTTTAGTAAGGGGGAAAAAATTTGGGCGCTAACGATTTAAGAGTTGTCAAAACGAAGCAAGCATTACATAATGCTTTACTAACGTTATTGAGTGAGAAGCCTTTAGAAAACATTACAATCGCAGAAATTTGTCGGGTCGCAAAGTTAAATAGGGGTACTTTCTACTTGCACTATGAGCAAAAGGAAGGCCTATTTGAGGAATACTTTCAGGAAATTATGAGGGATTTGAATAATTCCTATGAAGAACCGTACCGTGCAGTAACAACATTGGATAAAAATCAAATAGATCCAAATACTATTCGTATTTTTCATCATATTGAGCGCTTTAAAATGTTCTATCGTATTGTTTTTTCCAAGAATGTACCGCTGACATACTATTACATGTTATTTGATGGCATTTTTGCTCTACTAAAAAGAGATATCGCACTCCATAATAAAGTACATGATGAGATATCCATTGAGTATTATAGTGCGTATCAAGCAAACGCAATCATTGGCCTAATCATTCAATGGTATCGTCAAGATTTTGTAGATAGCGTAAGTACCTTAAATAAACAACTTGCCGGTATTTTGCGAATTGGTGAAAATTGATGAAGGGTTGATTAGAAGTGTAGAATAAATAGGTGAATAGCACTCATTTATCAAAACTAGTATGAATTAATTTGTCATATTAATGTACAGCTCTTTTGCAAAACGAGGGGTTGATTTCCGTTCTGACTGAGTGCTTTGGTTTTAGCCTTCGTTCATCTATATCGCTAATCTCCAAGGAGTCGCTCAGTCTCCACTCCAATCAAGCACTTCGCAAAATAGTGTCTTCTTATGTTGATGGGTAAGCCTGGAACGAAAATCATCTTCATTTTAGGTCTATAATATACATAAATATATCCTTTACCATTTTATTTTTAACTCTAAAAGCGATGTACTGATTCGTTCATTAGTACATCGCTTTTTTTTTGACCTAATTATTGAATAGTAGCAGGGACTATCTGCTCGCGTTCGCTTTGTACTTTTGATTTTTTTAAAGCAACGACGATAGTAGAAATGGTCAATGTTACAGCAATGATCATTCCTAACGAGCTACAATCACTCATTAAATTATCAGTGCTTCCACCAAAAATAATGGTGAAATAGCCATCAGCTCCATAAGTAGCTGGAAGAAGCGACGCTAGTTTATTGTAAAAATCAGATAGCATTGCTTGTGGAACTAGAGCTCCTGAAGTAACAAGCTGCATAGAAAGAGCGCAAATATTAAAAATCATACCCAGATTACCAAAAATGATGATAAAGGCTTGTGCTAGGCAGAGGAAAGCCCAGAACATTAATGCTTGCAAAAGATATACTGATAAAAAATTTACTTGACTTGAAATATTAAATAGATGCATTAAGGCAATCGTTAATAGTGGAAGGGCAAAGGCAACACCAATATTAATAAGCTGTCTCGCTCGGAACAATTGCCACTTCGAAATTGTATGTTGCACAAGTTGTGCAGCCTGCTGATGCTGCATAATCATGACCATTGCACCAACAAATGACGAAATAATAACCATCAATGGCACAAAATTTGCAGCAAACGCTTCAACATTATTCGTTTTAATAATAGTAGAATTTATCGCACGATCCTTGACACTCATAATTGTGGTAGCAACGGCTTCATTAATTTGCGCAGTATTTTGTTCCATTGGAAGCTGTGAGAACTTTTGAGAAAATGCTTCAATGGTTTTGCCCTGTTGTAAAGGGTAAATATTATGGTTAATTTCCTCGGTTACTTGTTTGGCTATTCCTTCCATCATGTTTTTTGCGATACTAGCATTCGCTTGATTAATAGCGTAAATTATTTCAGCCTCTTTACCGGCTTGTAATTGACTCGTAAAATCGCTTGGAATATGGATAATCATATGGATATCACGTCGATTTAATGCTTGCTCAGCTTTGTCAAGAGAAGTGTAATTTTCTAATGTGAAAGGTAGGGTGGCTGTTATTTCATTTACTACTTGTTGCCCCATCTCTGTATCTTCACTAATTAGTCCAATCTTTAAATTGTCTGTTCTGTCATTGATACCATCATAGGCGGTCATCCATACGGAAAAGAAAATAATCTGAAATGCAATTGTGATGACGATGCCAATATAAGTTTCTCGAACTTTAAATAAAGCTTGTAAACCATTCATAAATAGACCTCCGATATAAGTAAGTACTTACTTGCATTGATAGGAAAAATTTTTTCTAGGGAGTCAATCCCCTAGAAAAAATTGAAATACTTGTTTTTAATAAATCTTCAGATGGCATATGAGAAACATTTGTTCCTAAGCGTGCACGTGACATGAAATGACCAAAATTTACAGCAATAAGAGATAACGCTGTTGCTTCAAAGTCAATTTCTCTCATTTTCCCTCTTTCATGCATTTCCTGAAAATAATGAATAAGCTCGTTTTTAATATGCAGTGGGATGTTAGCAATCTCTTCATTAATCTCAGGAAACTGCATGGCTTCTTTAAAGCCGATCATGACAAAGTCTTTAATAGACATTAAAAAGTTAAAATGCTTGATGGAGAAGTTTAGTAAATCCGTTTCCAAATCCCACGTAACATTTTTATTGATCTCTTGCTGTAAAAGAGGGAAATAGGAAAATTGCTCAATAATGGCTTTCAAAATACCACGCTTGTTTCCGAAGTGGCGAAAAATTGTTACTTCATTGACCCCTGCTAATTCAGCGATAGCTTTCGTTGTCGCCGCAGTATAGCCCTTCTCACTAATGAGTTGTAAAGCTGCTTCAGTGATTCGTTCTACGGTGCTTTTTGTTGACAATAGCGTTCTTCCTTTCATGCAAGTAATTACTTACATGCTAGCATATAACAATTTCATACGCAATATAAATATTGAAGGACAGGCGAAATTAGGAAACGTTTAGATGACCGGATTGCCTTGTTAATGCCAAGAACTGCTGAAATGTTCGGGTATCTTAGGAAACTCAAAGAGAATCAAAATATATTGCTTCACTACGTACACGAAAAGCTAGCAGGTGTCGTGCCACACCCGCTGAATAGAGGAACTCATTCTAAGAACGTCACATCCTGTGGCAACGACTGAGTGACCAATGTCGTGTTGGCTAAAAGCTTCCGAAAGCAATTATGCCGGAGTATAATTGAATAACTTTTTATGGAAAAAATAATGTTGACAACTATATCGCCAGCTGATATATTTTAATTGTATCAGCTGACGATATATTGTTGGACGATATAAAAAAGGGGGATTTGTATGACGCAAGAGCACCCGCCATTAACAGAAGGCGTTTATTATATTTTATTAGCTTTATTTAATGCAAGACATGGTTACGGCATCATGCAATTGGTAGAGGAAATGAGTGATGGTCGTGTTCGGCTTGGAGCGGGGACGATTTATGGAGCTATTAAAACTTTACTCGAGCGAGGATGGATTGAGGCGCTTGACGGTGATGGACGAAAAAAGGAGTACATCATTACAGAGAGTGGAAAAAAAGTCGTTGAATACGAAATTTTGAGATTAAGGGAACTTTTTGACAACGGCATCCGTATAACGAGGGAGGATGGAACAAATGAATAAATATCGATTGGCTGTTAACCCGTATGATATTGAGAAATGGGTTAACGATATGGCAAGACAAGGTTGGCATTTAAAAAAGTTCGCTTGGATACGTTTCACATTCGAACGTGGGGAACCAGGTAGCTATATTTATCGGCATGATGAATTAGAGCGCTACGGTGCTTCGTATGAAGACGAATACTTTGAATTTCTGAGGTCCTCAGGAATTGAACAGGTAGATCGTTCTGGCAATCTCGTCTTCTTTAGGAAACTAGCAAATGATGGACCTTTTGAACTTTACTCTGATAAGAAAAATAAAGTTAATAAGCTGTCCCAAAGAATTTCCTTGCTACTATCGCTTATCCTTCTTAATTTGGTTATAGGACTAATTGGTCTGAGTGGGGTTTTTTCAACACACGCAATAGACTGGATGAAATTATCAATGAATATCACTAATATTCTTGTAGTCGTGTTTTTTTCAATTCCATTATTAAAACTTGTTCGTGTGCGCAATAAATTGAAGAAGGATTTAGATCTGTATACAGATTAGTATAGGAGACTGTTCCATTAATGCCAATTAGAAAGCTACATAAGTATGGGATTTCGTATTTGCCTCATAATTATTTTCTGGGAAATCAGAAAAAATAATTAATAGACGATTATCAAAGCGCATATTTAACCAGGAGTTCGCATCAGTTTTATACGATTAAAGATTGGAGGTGGGACTTTATGAAAAAAAGAGTGTATCGTTTTTTTCTCGATTATGAAAAGGAAGAAGCGTGGGTAAATGATATGGCGGAACAAGGTTGGCATCTAAAGCGTACAATGGTGGGATGTTTTATTTTTGAAAAAGGGGAACCTGGTCAATATATTTATCGCAATGAACTAGTCAAAGGCAAAAACCAGGATTACTATGATTTTTTAGATACGATGAATATTGAGTTTGTTTCAAAATTTGGCGTATGGGCTTATTACCGTAAAAAGAAATCAGAAGGTCCATTTGAATTATTTTCAGATAGTTCTTCGAAAATAAAGTATTTAAAATCAATAAGTCGTCTTTTTATATCCGTCGCATTTCTTAATCTATTAATTGGATTTATCAATCTTTATATTGGACTTGGTGAATCAACGGAAAGATTCTTAAATACGGGATTATCATTTATAAATTTTGTAGTCGTAATAATTCTGTGTATGCAAATTTTGAAGGTTGAAAGACGTAAAAAAGGACTACAACAGGAAATACATATATTCGAAGCGTAGGAGGAAAAAGGATGACATTACAATTAGAGCGTGTCACGAAGAAATACAAAGACTTCACAGCAGTGGACAACTTAAATTTCACCATTGAAAAAGGAGAGATTTTTGGGCTGATAGGACAAAACGGAGCGGGTAAAACAACGACGTTCCGAATGATTCTAGATTTACAGGAGACAACGGCGGGTACAATTACGTGGGATGGCAAACCCGTTAATGCCATCAACCGTGATGTACTTGGCTATTTACCTGAGGAACGAGGCATTTTTCCGACGATGAAGGTAGAGGATCAGCTTTACTTTTTTGGCGAGCTACGTGGCATGAAGAAGTCGATGTTAAAGAAGGAGATTGATTATTGGATTAACCGCTTTGAGCTCGAAGAAAGACGGAAAGATAAGGCTGAAACTTTGTCAAAAGGGAACCAGCAAAAAGTACAACTGATTGCTAGCTTTATTCATAAACCGCAGTTCTTAATACTAGACGAACCATTCAGTGGACTTGATCCTGTGAATAAAGATTTACTGAAAGATGCAATATTGCATTTAAAAGAACAGGGCACAACGATTTTGTTCTCTAGTCACCAGATGGATAATGTAGAGGAGCTATGCGATCATCTTTGTCTATTAAAACGAGGAGTCTCTCTGTTTTCAGGTAGTCTACTAGATTTAAAGAAACAATACGGAAAAACTAGATTGGCAGTACGTACAGAATGGTCGACAACTCAATTGTTAACGCTTGAGGGAGTCAAAGATGTTCGTGTGGAGAAAGAGCAAACAGTGCTCACTCTAGAGGATGAGAGCTATGCACAAAGCATTTTCGAGAAGCTTTCCAATGGTAAATATATAGAAAAATTCAGCTTAGATTATTTATCGTTAAATGAAATCTTTAAAGATAAGGTAGGTGGCAACGTTGTCGAAGTTTAATTTGTTAATGAAACAGCTTTACACATCAAAAATAAAATCAAAATCCTTTGTTGTAATGACATGCATTTATATACTTGGGATGTCTGTTGCAGTTTTCTGGTCAGATATTAAAGAGCTTTTTACGGGTGATGATCAAGCGCAACAAATTGCAATCGTCAATGAAACGACAGCTGATTTAAGTGGTCTCTTTGTATCGAATGGCGATATGGAATTTATACAAAATGAATCGAATATATCGAAGCTAGAGAAAAAGGTCAAAGACGAAAAGCTAGATGCAATCGTTACAATAACAGATCAAGATGGACAGCTTCATGCTGAAATTGCCACTTTCACTCCGTTGAAATTAAATGATCAAGGTGCGATAAATTCGATTCTGCAACTTGCTGGTCAAAATTATGCTGTACAACAGTTATCATTAACGCCTGAACAAGCAACTCAAGTTATGGATGCCAAAACGATTATTACTGATAAAAACTTAAATACAGAGTCTACAGGTGGTAAAAGCGAAGAAGAAAAACAATCAGGACAATTTGTATCTTATGCAGTAGGTATTTTAATTTATTTCTTTATTTCTACATTCCTATCTATGATTACAACGGAAATTGCGACTGAAAAAGGTTCACGTGCAATGGAAATGCTACTAGTAAGTGTAAAACCAGCTACCCATTTTAAAGCAAAAATTGCTGGTGTATTATTACTCGCATTAACACAGATGGGTATTATTATAGTTGTCTTCCTAATCTATGCGAAATTTGCGAAAAACGGTGTTATTTGGGATATGGCATCTAGTATCGTTAGTGAATTATCGATTAGTTATGTGATATATGCCGTGCTATTCTTACTATTAACAATTATTCTTTATTTAATTGTTGGTGCATTATTCGGCTCTTTAGTGTCTAAAGTTGAAGAAGCAGGTCAAGTATTAATGCCAGCCATGATGATTACATTAATTGGTTTCTATGTTATGTTATCGGGAATGGGAAATCCGGATACTCTTATCATTAAGATATTCTCTTATATTCCATTTACATCTGGCATGATTATGCCGATGCGTATCGGGGCTACTGATATTGGCGTAATGGTACCACTTCTATCGTTAGGTATTTTAATAGCGACAATTATTGTTGCTTATTTATTCAGTATTTCATTCTATAAACGCAGCGTACTAACATATAGTTCAGGTGGCGTTATTAAGAAAATTAAAACGGTCCTTAAAGTGACTACATGATGAAAGCAGCTATTCTCTGTAAGATTAAGTACAAGTAATTGTACATTAGGTCTTATAGTGTTTCACTTATAATGTTACACATTTAATAAAAAAGCACATTACTAAATTTAATTTTAGTGATGTGCTTTTTATGTGCGCCCGGCATGTTATTACATTTAACAAAGAAAGCCATGGTAGTAAAATCAATTTTTAACGTTCTAGTAAAGACACGGTAAAAAGATTCTTTCATTATATAGAGACTGAGAGAAAATCTTTTGATAAAAATCAGGTTCATCACCAAAAGTTGTGGATGACTTTTGTTAAAACGTCTACTATGTAAATAGTAGATTGGAGTGAGCGACTTCTCGGGGATCAGTAATAGAGGAACGAAGGCTAAAAGCATCACATCCTGTGATAATGCCTTCGTGACCAACATCGTGTTGGCCCGAGACCCCGCAGCGAAGCGGATGTTTTCTGTGCGAAAGCGTAGCGACAGCAACACCAAAAGCGGCTCATCGGACAACCCCAGGAAGCTTTGCTCTGTGCGAAAGCGAAGCGGCAGCAACAAATGTTTTTTCTGTGCGAAAGCGAAGCGGCAGCAACAAATGTTTTTTCTGTGTGAAAGCGAAGCGGCAGTAACAAATGTTTTTTCTGTGCGAAAGCGAAGCGGCAGCAACAAATGTTTTTTCTGTGCGAAAGCGAAGCGGCAGCAACAAATGTTTTTTCTGTGCGAAAGCGAAGCGGCAGTAACAAATGTTTTTTCTGTGCGAAAGCGAAGCGGCAGCAACAAAGTGCCCAGTCGGAACGGAAATCAACCACACACTTGAATTTCCAACAATTACTAAACGGTGCCTCTATTTTCTTAACAACGAATAGCATATTGTAGTTCTGATACAGATTTTAAATAATAATAGGGCATGAATATTGAATAGGAAATAAAATAAATAAGGGAAAGACAAACGTGGTTCAAATTGTCCTTTTTCTTGACATAGACTAGTATGTGCCACATTCCTTTTAAAATATTTTTTTAAAAGAAGGTTTCCATTCTGACAAATCCTGATAAACAAACGTTAAATTGTCACATATTTTATCTGCAACTTCGTACATATGTTTTATATCATTAGCTGTAAATAATATATATCCTTTGCGGTGAGTGCTGTCTACAATAGTTGGTATGGTGTCACCTTCTTTTACTAAAAGATCAATCGATACGACCTCGGATATGTTAGCTAACCCTTTAAACTTGATTTCTTTTAAGCAACCTGGTTTTGGAATTAAGCTTAAAGACATAGCTTGACATTTTGAAGGCACACATTTAAATTCATCTATATTTTTAGTAACCAATGCATCAAAATAGTATCCAAATTGAGATATACCGGTTGTTAGTTCTACCATTTTCCAAATATTACCCCCACCTATCCTAACTTGAGACTCGATGATAATAGGCCTATTTTGTTTGTCTACCTTTACTTCTGTATGAGTAATGCCATTTTCTAGTTGTATGTCGTCCAAGAATAACATTACTTTCTCAATGATTAATTTTTTTTGAGATTCATCTATAGGTGCCGGCATAATAGTATAGTTTATTAAAAACGTATCCGCTTTAAATATTTCAGCTGATATGGCTAGTATAGAATGTTTTTTGTTATAAGAAACGGCTTCGACCGTATAAACTACGTCACCTTCAACGTACTCTTCCCCTAAAATAGGTAGTTGAATATCGTTATCTTTAATAAATACCTCTACGTCATCTCCTATGTCTAGCTTTAACACCCCTTTACCACCTACGCCAATTGGAGGTTTTATTATAATACTATCTTTTTTATGCAAAAATTCATCAATGTCTTTTATGTTGTTGCAAATTATCGAATCGATCGAATAGTCTTTGCCTACTAGAAGTTCACGCATCATGTTTTTATTGCGGGTTATCATATTAGCGTTGTAAGAAAATCCTTTAACATTAAAAATCTTTCCAATAATGCTTGCAGTATCCAAGGCTACCTCGTTGAAAGATACAACTAGATCAAATGGTTTCTCCTTGAACAATTCTTCAGCATAGTAGACACACACGGGTATGTTTGTTGTATCTATTTCTTTTTTATAGAAACACTTTTCTAAGATAGTTCCATCGAAATATATGTGTTTAGTGTAAGAGCCTAAATAGGAAACATTATACCCCCTGTCTAAAGCATCTTGTATAGGCTTTGTCCATCCTCCTATAAATAAAATGTGTGGTGTATTTTCAATGTCAGTTCCTTTTGATACTTTATACATCATAATCATCTCCTCTAAATTGAACTCATATATTCAATGTTGGTTCCTTTTGATACGCCTCGCCTTAACAACACTATTAAACACAATGTTGTTCCAAAGCCCCCTATAAAGAACGTAGTTTGAAGCCCAAATATTGAAACTAAAAATGCACTAGCAAAACTTCCTAATGCCCAAGCTCCCCAATTAAGCGTACGCTGTACAGCATTTACTCTGCCCAGCATGTGATTTGGTGAGACGAGTTGTCGTATGGTTGCAGCGTAAGGACCAAATACACCTTCTCCCATACCATGTATAATACTTGCTGCTACTATACCGAATACGGTTCCCAAATATCCCATTATCGGTATTAAGGACAGACCTATAACTGATACAGTAGCGCTATAAACAAGCATTCTTGTGTTATTAATTTGTTGACTTTTTTTGACGAGTATCGTATTACCTATTAAAAATCCTATAGCTGCCGAGCCTATAACAAAGCCTATTTCAAGTTCAGATAGACCCATTATCTTATATAGGAATATTACTAAAATGCTATTTAGTATATATTTAAAAAAACCGTAAACTGCGCCACAGCTTACAATTGGTTCCAATACGGGGTGGCTTTTGAAATATATCAAGCCTTCATATATGTTTATATATATCGTTTTTATATTTACGTTTTTTAAAGAGCCTTCTGTATGCGGTTTAAACCTTGAAATAAATAGTACACACACAAAACAAACAAAATACGTTACCGCGTCAACAGTGAATATGCCTGTTAATCCAACTAGAGTAATTACGATTCCTGCTAGCATAGGACCGATTACTATAGAAAGTGACTCCGAAAGGGCTAGTTGCGCATTTCCTTTTTTTAAGTTGTCTTTATCTGTTAATATTTCAGGTAAGAAAGTAGGAATTGTAATGTTGTAAAAAGTGGTGAATATACCATTTAAGAACATGAGAAACACCAATAAAGGGAACGTTATTATATTTGATACAGTCAGTATGAATACTGATAAAAATAAAAAGCCTTGGCATATACTACAAATTAGCAAAACCTTTTTTCTATGAAGGATGTCTATCAAAGCACCTGCTACTAATCCGAAAATTAGGTAAGGTACGAATATAATCCCACGAAGCAAGGCAGCATTCGCCTCACTTGTTTCTAGCACCTCTAATGCAAAAAGAGGCAAAGCTACTATTGTAAACTGGGTACCTAACAAACTGATAGACTGTCCTAGCCAAAGCTTGTAAAAATTAAAATGATTGTTATTTTTCATAAAATACCTCCATTAATCAATTTCAGCACTCATCTTTTGTTCAGCAGACAAAACTCCTCTCTTTTCCTCGATCGCTTTGGCTTATTTTGTTTTCTCATGTCATCACCTCCACGGAAAACTAGTATAAACCCAAAATTCATTATTTGTACGGATTTGGGAATATAAGAGCAAGATTACAAAATCAACTAAAAGCAAATTATGAAAGTTACGTATGACAGAACAGGAGGAATTTCATGACTTATCTAAAAAGTAACTCTATTTTGATCAATCTTTTTTCAAAATGGAGTTTTTGCAGTTGCTAATTGTTAAGGATTGAGGGATAACACATAAAGAAGTTATGTACTTCGTTTCGAATTACAATAAAAGGTTTAACATATTTCAATGGATTTTGTTGAACGCTTGACTTTTAATAAAACAGTAAGTAGCTGCTTTTTTCATTGTTATGGCGCCCAGTTGGAGCAGGAATTAACCCTATGTCACGAGGTAAGTCCTAAAATACACTAGTGTTAGAAAACTATGTAAAATATTTCGTGGTTTCAGTCGAATTTCCAAATGAAACAAGCTATAATTTATAGAATAGGGTGTAGTTTTGTTAATCAAGAATGATTGAAGATTAAAAAAATCACCTAGTCAACGCCTAGCGATACAAGAGGAGAGAGAACAGTTCTTTGTGAAACATGAGCAGCAGCTACCTATGCGTAAATGAGTTGGCAAAAGTCTTAAATGATCTTGAGCAATTAAAGCTTTTTGTCAATAGTTCAATCACTCTTATTTTGTAAAACTTGACTAAAATGAAACTTTTTCAGCTTGGAATCGTATGTAAATAAAAGAGATAAATCGCAGGGGGTAAAACTTTTATGTCTGAATTCGACAACGACCTATTAAAATCAAAGGATCCATTTGCATCAGAAAATCCATTATTACAACCTAATCCATTATTACAGGTGGAGCAAGAGCCAAAACCCGTACTTGTTTCTGAGCAAGAGCTATCACAAATTGCACAGAATCAACTTAAATTAAAGCAAGATCCTGAGGTTCATGCATTAGCACAAAAAATTGATGTGAAAGACCAAATTGCTATGCTAGAGCTTGGAAAAGAAACTGCGAATGGTATTTCTACTTTTTCAGATAAAATGCTAGCCACGATGAAAACAAGCAAGCTTGAGGAATCGAGTGTATTATTAAATAATTTAAATAGAATTATGGATAAATTTGATCCTCAAGATTTTGAAGAGGATAAAAAAGGTGGCTTCCTTACGAAGCTGTTTAATAAAGGAAAGGAACAATTAGAAAAGTTTCTATCCAAATATGACAGCATGAACAAGGAAGTGGATGTCATTTTCCGCGAGGTTCAAAAATACGAAGGTGAAATGAAACGTAATACCATTGATCTTGAAAATTTATATGATCAAAACTTAAATTACTTCCAAACTTTAAGTAAATTTATCGCGGCAATTGAAGTGAAAACAGATGAAGTACGTTCATCCTTACCAGCACTTGAACAAAAAGCACAAACTGGTGATCAATTAGCGGCAATGGAATATGAAACGATGGTACGTGCCGTTGATTTACTAGAACAGCGTCGTTATGATTTAGAAATGGCGCAACAAGTTTCATTCCAATCTGCTCCACAAATTCGATTAATGCAGCAAGGGAATAACCATTTAATTGCTAAAATTAACTCTGCGTTTGTGACGACAATTCCTATATTTAAGCAAGGGCTTATCCATGCGGTGACGTTAAAACGCCAAAAGCTTATTTCAGATTCAATGAGTGAATTAGACCGTCGTACGAATGAAATGCTTGTACGAAATGCAGAAAATATTAGTAAAAATAGTGTTAATATCGCGCGTGCGGCTGGTAGCCCAAGCATTAAAATCGAAACAATTGAAACGACATGGCAAACAATTATGTCTGGTATTCAAGAAACGAAGCAAATTCAAGCAGAAACAGCAAGAAATCGAGAGGAAGGCCGTAAACGTATCGAACGTCTGCAGCTTGAATATGAAAAACTGAAAAAAATGTAATCGTAAAGCTTCTTGCATCTTACTTTGCAAGAAGCTTTTTTTGACAAAATAGAAATTCCTCATTATGATAAGGTAAATGAGAATGATTATCAAAGAAGAGGGAAGAGGAAAGATGCTAAACAATGCAATTCGATTACATAAAATAATCAATCATGGGGTTAAAAGATGATGAGCAAAATGAATCCTACTTCATTATCATGTGAACGTTTAAAGGATGGAGCGCTAGCAATCAATACGACAGAAAACCTAATGCTCGTGTTAAAAAGTCGCTACCAAGAATTAATGCAAATAGAAGAGCTGTACAATGCCATGAACATAGATTTAGATGAAAAGCACACTGTTTTAGAGCAAGAGAGAAAAGTGTTAAAGAAGAAAAATATGGAGCTTGTGGAAGACATGCAAAAAATAAAGCAGCAAAACACCGTCTTACAAAAAAAGCTAACAGAATATAATTGTGTCGTAAATGAGCTAAAGGAGATTCGCCGACAAAATACAGAGCTATTAATTGAATTAAGTAAATATACTGCTCTGTCAAAGGAATCTCTGTCAGGTCCTTTAAAATCTATGATTCGCGATATGCGTGAGCAGGGAGTTGGCATTAAAGAAATCCACATTCGCATAAAACGACAAATTAATCCTGATATTAGCTATAGTACGGTACGCAAATATATTTCTGAGCTTGAATCTGAAATGAAAGAGTAATTTTGTTTATGCCAATTTATTAAAACTTGGCATTTACAGTTCCCATTCAAAGTCCTATAATAAGTCTATTCTTTAAATGGTAATATTAAGTATGTCGTATAGATTTATATGGAGTAGGAGAGTTAGAGGCAATGTCAAATGAGAAAAAAGGGGTTTTGGCGGCATTTTTAGCCTATGCTTTTTGGGGTGCATTTCCGCTTTATTGGAAATTGCTTGAGCATGTCCCTAGTATGGAAATTTTATTATCGCGTGTCATTTGGTCCTTCGTCTTTACAGTACTAGCAGTAATAGTATTTGGAATGCGCAAAAATCTTATCGCAGACTTGAAATATTTGTGGTCACACCAAAAGCATTTTTGGCAGCTTGCAGGAGCTTCCTTTGTTATTTCAATGAACTGGTATTTATATATTTGGGCAGTTACCCATAATCACTTAATTGAAACGAGCTTAGGCTATTATATTAATCCTTTACTGTCAGTTATTTTTGGCGTTATTTTCTTTAAAGAAGCACTTAGTCGTGCGCAATGGGCAGCTACCGGAATTGCCTTTATCGCTGTAATTATTTTAACGATTAATTATGGGTCAATCCCATGGGTAGCACTTCTTATTGCTTTATCCTTCGCCATTTATGGTGTACTGAAAAAGAAAATTAAGCTTGATGCGACAAGAGGTCTAGCTATTGAAACGTTATTTATTGTACCGTTTGCATTAGGCTACTATATTTACCTTTTTACAACGAATCAAGCCTCATTTTTACATGTTGATGTGACAACAGACAGCCTCATGATTGTCAGTGGTATCGTGACAGCAGTGCCATTAATTTTATTTGCAAAAGGTGCACAAAATATTCCACTCTATTTATTAGGCTTTATTCAATACGTATCGCCAACAATAGTATTAATTTTAGGAATCGTGCTTTATAAAGAACCGTTTAGTCAAATAGAGCTATTAGCATTTAGCATTATTTGGGCAGCGTTACTACTATTTTCAGGCTCGAAAATCATTGAAACGAGAAGGGCTCATCAGAAATCTGCTTAAAAAAAGGGCTTGTAGAAATTTTTTACAGGTCTTTTTTTCATGGATTAATATATTTTGGGGGATTTTAAGAGGATCCTGCTAAACATTACCATATAACGATGAAATAGTTGTATGGTAATATATTTTTGGTATTTTAAACTAGGAAATCATACAAATAAAAGGAGATTAAAATGAATCACCCATATAAAAAGTATGAAACCACAGAATTATGGCACATTATTTCCGAAGCTATTGGAGAACTAGTAGCTAATCAAGATATAGAAGAAATGACAAGTAGAGAATATAGAGTTGGTTATCTTTGTGCAAAACTAAGTCATGTGGAAGAAGATGAAGCAAAGAACGGATAGTTATATAGAAAAGAAATATTCAATGACGGCTTTAGTTATATTGCTGGGAAAGATACAGGGGGTATTTTAAATAAAAAATTTACCAAAAGATAAAGCATCAAGAGCATATAATCGCATTGTCAAAAAAGCTAATCTATATGATGTTTTTTTTATGAAACATAAAGCGATTAATATTATGATGAATGCTTTGAAACTACCATTTACTCCTAAGGAAATATCAAGTGCCTATATTTATATTGGGCTATTATACTCAGAATTAAAAATGTATAAAGAGGCTTCCCATAATTTTCATAAAGGAATGACTATCGTAGAGTGTGAAGAATTTCAATACAGCCCTCATTTTAAAAAAATTATAAAAGTTTTTATGAAGAATGGTGACTTGGAAAAAGCAACTTTCTGGCTAGATAATTTAAATAATAGAATATGGTACGATAAAAAATTTAAAAAATTAGGTCATATTAGTTCTTATGTAAAGAAGGAAAAATTTTTTTGTATTAAAAATAAAGAGGTAAAAAAGCTTAGGTAGGATAGTAGTACATGAAGATGAAGGCTTTGGTCAAGTGGGTCTATTCTATGGAGCACTTTGGTTAGATAAATACCTAATTAGGTTACTAAAATAATAATTTACCAATTGCTTGGAACAGTTTGCTTAATTGTTGGTTTGTCCATTTATAGGTTAATTATTGTTAGACAAAAATAAGCAACTTTACTTTTTTGTCAACATATAGTAATATAACGTCAATCAATTAGATAACAATGATGAATATTATAAATTAATGAGAGGTGCTTTTGATGAGTGCGGTAGGTTCTAAATAGGAACAACTTAATGAAATAAATGGAATGACGACAGGGGATTTAGTCATAGAAGTGACCCCTTATTTAGTCATGGTTTTATTTCGATACCTATGAAGATACCTACAATACTTTATAAAGCGTGTAATGCTCTGAAAAATACTTCCCTGTTAATAGCGGCTAGAGGATCTCCGTCTAAAAACGCCACGTCCTATGGCAATGACGGAGTGACCAACATCGTGTTGGTCTAAAGCCTCCAAATGCAATTATGCCGACGCATAATGGATTGAAGTTTTTTTCGCGATACTTTTTTACACATGCCTTGTAATGTAAAAGCTGTGGGATCCCCACAGCTTTTTTCTCTTTTGTAATTGCATAAAAAATCATTGCTATCTATTGAGTAGGTATCTTCATGAATGATTATGGAAAAATCATAGTGAGGAGACATTAACAATGAATCATACTACTTTTGAGAAGTTACAATACAATGAATTGAAGGAAATCGTTAAATCATACTGTGTCAGTGGATTAGGTAAACAGTTATTAGATAAATTAACGCCGAGCCCAATTATGACAGTTGTTAAAAATCGTTTAAATGAAACGACTGAGGCACGAGCAATTTTAGATGCGGAAGGTCATGTTCCGTTTTTAGGAGTATCAAATATTGACAATACGATTAAAAAGCTTGAAAAGGGGATAATTTTAGACCCTAGTGAATTAGTTAGCATTTCAGACTTTTTAAGAGGCTGTAGAAAAATTAAAAAATTTATGCTGGAGAAGGAATTTTTTGCGCCCGTACTTGCATCCTATGCTAATTCGATGGCTGAATTTAAAAGTGTGGAAGAGGAGATAAACTTTGCGGTTAAAGCCAATCGTGTAGATTCAGCCGCTAGTAGAGATTTAAAGCGTATCCGCAATCATATCGAGACAACAGAGGAAAAAATTAAAGACCGCTTAGTAAAATTTTTAAATAATAGTGCCAATAAAACATATATCCAGGAGTTCTTTATTAGTAAAAAGGATGATCGATACACGATTCCCATTAAGGCTTCCTATAAAAATCATGTGCAAGGAACTATTGTAGAAATTTCATCTAAAGGTGCAACGGTCTTTATGGAGCCTAGTACAGTAGCAAAACTAAATGTGGAATTGGCTACTTTGAAAGCTGAGGAAGCGGTGGAGGAATATCAGATTTTGGCGACATTATCAGGCCTGCTCTTGGAAAATATCCGTGAAATCAATATCAACATGGAGTTAATTAGCCAATATGATATGGTCTTTGCCAAAGCTAAGTTTAGCAAGCATATTGGAGGAGTAGAACCGGGCTTAAATGATGTTGGCTATATTAAACTCGTTAATTGTACGCATCCACTGTTAACAGGTAATGCGGTGGCACTTCATTTTGAAATTGGTAAAGACTATCGTAGCTTGATCATTACAGGACCGAATGCAGGTGGTAAAACCGTTGTTCTCAAAACGATTGGCTTGTTAACATTGGCTACAATGTCAGGCTTCCATATTGTTGCAGATAAAGGTACTGAAATAGCTGTGTTTGATCAAGTTTTTGTAGACATTGGTGACAATCAAAGTATTGAAAATGCACTTAGTACGTTTTCTTCCCATATGAAAAATCTTTCGGATATTATGAGAGCATCCAATAATAATACTCTTTTACTATTTGATGAAATAGGAAGTGGTACGGAGCCAAATGAAGGAGCGGCGCTGGCGATTTCCATTTTAGAGGAGTTCTATCATATGGGCTGCATGACAGTAGCAACTACCCATTATGGAGAAATTAAGCGTTTCTCTGAAATGCATAGTGATTTTATGAATGCTGCTATGCGTTTTAATAGTGAAACATTAGAGCCGTTATATCAATTAGTCATCGGAACATCAGGAGAGAGTAATGCTTTATGGATTTCTAAGAAAATGAATATCCGTGAAAGCGTTTTGCAAAGAGCGAAGGACTATATCGACAATAAGGATTATTTCCTAGAACGAGTAGATGATAGTAAAATCAGAAAGCCGAAGTTTGAGCAAGCGAGAGCTAAAGTAAAGTATGACTTTAAAAAGGGAGATCGTGTAAAGTTGTTAGATCATGCTGACGTTGGAATCGTTTATCAAGAAATGGATAATTTCTATAATGTTGTCGTGTTTTATGAGGGAGAATTCGTAAAGGTAAATGTTAAACGACTGGCATTAGAGATACCGGCAACAGAATTATACCCAGAAGGATATGATTTAGAGACATTGTTTGTAGATTATAAAGAACGCAAGCTTCAGCATGATATAGAGCGCGGTTCGAAAAAAGCCCTTCGCAACATTCAGAAGGAAATGAAGAAAAATAAATCGAGCTAAAAGTCAAAAAGGGATTGCCCATAAATTTTAAAATGTGCAATCTCTTTTATTTATTGAACCGAATTTATTTGTGCTTTAATTGAATAATACGTTTCTTCAATTTTTTGTTTATAGGGCAGATCAATTAAATCCTGAGAATCGATATAGGCCATTTTGGCAATTTCGTAGGCGGTTGTTAACTCACCGAAATGTGCATAGCAAAGTGCTTTATAGGAAAAGCACTCATTTAAGCCTAGAATATCAAATGGATGTAAGATGAATGGGGGAACATTTGTAAAATGTTCAAAAGCTTCCTTTGCTTCTTCATAACGACCTAATAAATATAAGGATTTCCCCTTTTCAGAATAATATAGGTTTTCATCAAATTTAACCGATCCCAAATCCATAAGTGGACGAAAGTGCTCTATTTCTTCTAATGCCTTTTCATAATCATGAGTGAAATTATTATAGTAATGTGCTCGTAATGTGAAAATAAAAGCATCTACATCCACTTGTTCTGCAAAAACTCGATACTGTTCTAGCTTCTTGATCAAATGTTCTGCATGCTCAAAATCATTGTCAATCATGGCACAAAACGCTGCAATACGGTACATATCATCGATATAAGAGTAAAATTGATTTTTATGTGCGTTGGCAATGGTCTCTTTAACGAGTTGTTTACCTGCTTCATGTTCTCCTATTGCTAATTGATAAACACTAATAAAATAAGCCATTTTTCCAGCATCTCGTGAATCTAATTGATAATTTTCTTGCTCAGCCTCTTTTTTAGCCTGTAAGATACAGGAATAAGCCATTTTATAGTTTCGATCTTCCATGAATATCGCGGACTGTAATATAAACGTTTCAAACCAATGACTTAGTAAATTAATTTCTTTAAACATAAAGCGTGCTTGTTGAAGCGGCGATTCCCATGTCGTTAATCCCGCTTGATATTGAGCTACAGCATATATATAAAGTAAACGGCCAGCTTCATAGCTTAGAGGAAGCTGTTCTACATAAGGCATAATCATCTCTTTGATTTGCTGTAAATTTTCTGTATTCTTACCTAGCCCTACTTCTGCATATAATATTTCCACCTGCTCTAAAAGGTGACGTATCGTAGAAGGGGCTATTTCTTCAAGTAATTCACTTGTTTTTACATGTAAACGCTCTGCAATATATTCTAGACTCTCCATCGAAGGCTTGGCCTTATCATTTTCAATTTGGCTTAACATTCCTTTTGTTAGACGATCACCGGCAAGTGCCTCTAATGTTAATTTTTGTTCCTTCCTTAATTTGCGAATTCTTGCGCCTAAAGAGTTCATTGCCTCGCCTCCTTTTTCATTAAAAGTGGTAATATCATTTTGTTTAATTATATTAAACTTTTTCTTGCGTGAAAAGTAGGAGCTATGTTATATTTTGTTTAATTAAATTAAACTTTTTAAAATAATTAAAAATATGGAGGGGTTTTAGATGGATGAAGCGCAAAAGTATAAAAAGGCGACGTACCATTTATGGACATTCACAACTAGTAAAATGATTTCGTTGTTAGGGTCACATGTATTGTCATTTGGGATAGGTTTATATATTTTGGCACTGACAGGGTCAGCGATGAGTTTTGCTACTACTATGATATGTTCCATTTTGCCTCGTGCATTAGTCGCGCCTCTGGCAGGGTATGTAGCTGATAATTATTCAAAGAAACGCACGATTTTATTCGCACAGGCAGGTACGATATTGACCGTTTCGGGGTTACTACTCTATACAGAAATGGTCGGTTTGTCGGTTTATGCTATTTATATAGCAACTGTATTTAATACAATTTGCTCGGCCTTTTCAGGTGTAACATTTTCTTCCTCAATCGCTACTCTAGTAAATCCAGAACGCCTACAGAAAGCAATGTCATTCAATCAAATGTCAGTGTCATTGGCAGCAATTGGTGGACCAGTAATCGGCGGAATGATGTATGGATTTTTCTCTATGAAAGCCTTTTTGCTTGTACATATGGTGGCCTATGTAATTGCTTTTTGCTTAGAAGCGACAATGAATTTTACTCTCTATAGTACAAGAGAACCTATTTTAGAAAAGGAAAAGATATGGGCGGGGCTTGCTAGTGGCTTTCGTTATATTAAGCAACAAAAAGTTGTTAAAACAATCATGTGGATTTCATTATGGATTAATTTGTTTTTCTCTGCCATCGTTGTAGGGGGGACCTATATTATTATTGAATTACTAAAAGTAAAATCAACGCATTTTGGTTTTATAGAGGCTTCGGGTGCAGTTGGTATGCTTATAGCTTCCCTCGTTTTCGCAACACGTAAAGAGGTTAAGGCGCCACTACGTTTTTCTAAAATTAGCTTATTGCTGTTGGCTAGCAGTTTAGGACTGGCGGTTGTTCCATTAATAACGAATTTATCCTATCTAGCTATTGTAATCTTTTATATTGTAATCTACTTTATTTTCGCTATTTTTGAGATGGGGGTCAACATGCCAATTATGGTTTATATGCAAAAGTTAATTTCAGAAGAATATCGTGGACGCGTATTGGGATTAATGGAAACAATGGCGATGTCAATGATGCCGATTGGTATGGTCGTATACGGCATCTTGTACGATACATTCCCAGCAACGGTTATTTTACTTGTCACGAGTGTCATTATCGTGACGATAGCACTAGTAATGCTACGAACATCTGTCTTAAAAGAAGCACATCCAGAGTTTTATGAACAAAAGAAGATAGTAACTGAGGGTGTAGCAAATTAATGTAACACAGAGAATTAATCGGTGATTATTGAAAGTTTATCAGTGATTAACTTAACGAAATATTATAGAAACAGATAAAACCAGGCATTTCTTCGTGTTGAAGCATGCCTGGTTGATCGGTTTTACAAATCTTCAATCACAATATAAGTAGCTTTAATTGGTCCATGTACACCAACGATCAGAATCATTTCGATATCCGCAGAATTACTTGGTCCCGTTATAAAGTTGATACAAGAGGCAATTTGCTCGCCACGTCTGACTTTTTCATGAATAAAGCGGGCTGCTTGCGTCATGCGTGGAACAATAGTACTTTTAGGAATTAAAATTATAGACTTCTCTGGTAAAAAGCTAACTGATCTACCTTTATCCTTATCACTAAAAAGTACTGCAGTTCCTGATTCTGCTAATGTAATTTCACTTATCGTAATGCCAATGTTAGCTTTTTCAGCTTGTCGAATATTTTCCTGTGGCTGCTCAGAATGCCATTCGTACAGTTGAATCTTTTCTTGAGGCCATTGCTCAGTCATTAATGTTCCTAGGCCATAGTTTTCAAAACGCTCATCTTTCCATGTTATAACAGTTTGACCGCCATAATTTCCAACTACTTTTTGTAAATCTGCAGGAAGATTAGCTGTATTTGTAATGACAATATCCGTATGAATATTTTTGCATTGTTCAACTAAAACCTCTAGTAACTCATCTTGTGTAGCATCATTTAGGACGCGATCTTGAGGGGTATATTGCCATGTAGGTCGTACGATTTCTGTTTTTGGTGCACGTCCAAGCTGTTTTGCAATTTTCGTTAAAAATACATCTCTATTTTCAATTGTACCTGTCATTATTCATCGCCTCCTTTTTGTCGGTGTTTAAACCAGTCACGGAAATTATCTTTATTGGGGGCTGGAAAATCCCTTGCTTCCGTCCATGCTTTTAGTGGGCCAGGACCATTCGCAATTTTCTGATCCCTTGTAAATGGAGCCATCGCTGGTGAAGCTATTTTTGTCGCCATTTTATATAGGGCAGGGGAGGAAGCACCTAGACCAAAGGCCTTCATTAATAACTTTTCCGATACAGGTGCCTTTCCTTCGTTTTCGACAATTACTTGGCGATGTCTATGAATAAGCTGATGTAATGGTATTTTGACAGGACAAGCATCTGTGCAGGCACCGCATAATGTGGAGGCATATGGCAACTCTTTAAAATCCTCATAGCCACCTAATAATGGTGAAAGAACGACACCTACTGGCCCAGAATAAATAGATCCATAAGCATGACCGCCAACATGTCGATAAACAGGACATGCGTTAACACAAGCTGCACAGCGTATACATTGTAAAATAGGCTGGAATTCACTGCCTAAAATATCAGAACGTCCATTATCAACAATGACTAAATGGAATTCCTCTGGTCCATCTGTGTCACCTTCATCTTTGATCCCCGTTAATGTCGTAATATAGCTTGTTAGCTTTTGCCCAACCGCGCTTCTTGTTAATAAGCTTACAAGTACTTCCATCTCTTCAAATGTAGGCACAATTCTTTCCATTCCCATTACCGTAATTTGTGTTTTCGGTAAGGCTGTTACTAAATCTGCGTTTCCTTCATTTGTCACGAGTGTAATCGAGCCGCTCTCCGCAATAGCAAAGTTACAGCCTGTAATGCCAATGTCTGCTGTTAAATAATCATTTCTTAATTTTTCACGTACATATAGAGCTAGTTCTTCAGGCTTTTCGGTTTTTTCATAACCTTGTTTTTCTTTAAAAATGTCACGAATCTGTTCCTTATTTTTATGCAAGGCTGGAGCAATGATATGAGAGGGTGGCTCATGATCATCTACTTGTAAAATGTACTCTCCTAGATCCGTTTCAATGACCTCACACCCGAGCTTTTCTAAAGCGGCGTTTAAATCAATTTCCTCGGTCACCATAGATTTTGATTTTACAATTTTAGCAGCATTCTTCTTTTTCGCGATACTTTGAATATAGTCTGTCGCTTCTTTCGCTGTTTGCGCAAAGTAAACATGTCCACCTCTTTTAGAGACGTTTTCACTTAGCTGATATAAGTAATAATCTAAGTTCGCTAGCACATGCTTTCGAATTTCTTCGCCGTGAGAGCGCCATTCCTCCCAATGTCCGAGCTCATCAGCTTGTTGTAGCCGCCGTGTTTGTAAGCGCTCCTGTGCGCTTGATACTGCTCCGCGCATAAACATATTTTCTAATTCTTTCGTTACACGATGATCAAAGCGTTCATCACTTGTTTTCATGGACATTTCTTTTATCCCCCTCTTAGTGACAATTTAATACTTCCGCAATATGCATGACTTTAATAGGCTTACCTTGTCGATTAATTCGACCACCAATATTGATTAAGCAACCAGCATCTGCACCGATTAAAATGTCTGCTCCCGTTTCTTCAACATTTTGTACTTTCTCATTGACCATTTCTCCAGAAATATTGCCCATTTTTACTGAAAATGTTCCGCCAAACCCACAGCATCTTTCTTTTCCTGGGAGTTCTACATACTGTAAGCCTTTCACTTGATTTAATAGTTTAAACGGTGAATCTGTAACACCGAGTAGACGTGTCATATGACAGGAGGTATGATAAGTAGCCTTGCCCTCTAAATGTGCTCCTACATCCTCGACTTTTAATATATCTACAATAAACTCAGTAAATTCATATGTTTTATCTGCCAATGCTTGCGCTTTTGGCTCCCAAACTGGATCTCCCTTAAACACTTTTGGGTATTCCTTAAACATATAAGCGCAGGAACCAGAAGGGGAGACAACATATTGGGCATGTTCAAAGGCGGTAATCATTTTTTTCATAGCATTTTTAGAGTCTTTTACGTAGCCACTATTATAGGCAGGTTGTCCACAGCAAATTTGATTTTCAGGAAAATCTAGGTCGCAGCCGAGCCTTTCTAAAACTTCCACAACAGCTTTTCCTACATCCCCTTGAAACATATCAACTAAACAAGTCGCAAAAAGTGTTACTTTCATGAGAATCGCTCCTTTTTGTCTCTATTATTCTCTAAATAACTAATCAACAGGTCATCTGATGACTTAATGATAAATATATTGTTTTTATAATACTACAACTGTCCAGATGAATAAAAGATGTTTTTTGTTAATTTTCAAAAAATTCGAAGAGAGTGGGGCAAACTAAATAGTTCCTTCGTAAGCAAAATAATCTCGAAATTAACAAAACACGATAAAAAGAAAAACGAACTATTCCGCAACACTCTCATAGCCGTTTCGTTGGATAGTTCGGTATTTTAGTTGGCTAAAAACGCTTTTGTCTCAGCTTCACTGTTATTTCATAGATTTAGTTGTTTCAAAATATTGCATTAAGACCTTTTCCACATTACTTAAATGTGAAGCCATAGCATGTTTGGCAAGCTCTTCATTTTGCTGTTTAATCGCAAGGAAGATTTGCATATGTTCATCATACAGCTTTTCGCTCGTAATTTTTTTAGAGTACAACCAAATTCGACGTGTCTCTTTCATCGTTGCGATCATTAAACCTGAAACCTGGTCCAATATAGTTGTAAGTAGGGGGTTTTTAGAAGCTGCAGAAATGGCCGTGTGAAATTGAAAATCTACTTTTTCTCCTAGCTCTCCATCTCCTTGTACTCGTTTCATCTCATCTAAAATTTGCATCATTGACTGTATGTCTTCTTCTGTTCGATGAATGGCTGCGCTCGCTGCAGCGCCAACTTCGATAATTTTACGTACTTCTAACAAATGTGAGATATCTTGCTTATTTGTTAGAATCGCAGTGGATAAGGGGAAATCAAGTTGATTGGATTGATTACTTTTAACAAATGTACCTGAGCCTTGTTTTATTTCAATAAGCCCCATTGCTTTTAAAGCGGAAAGAGCTTCTCGAATGGCAGATCTGCTTACTTGTAATTGTTCAGCAAGTTGTTCTACTGAATCAAGTCGGTCACCTGGCTTCAGTTCGCCAGTTCTAATTTTTTCATATATTATTTCAGATACTTCCTCATATATTTTTTTCGGTTTAATTTTTCTTAATTCCAAGGACTACACCTCATTTATGCTATCAATGCTCTATTGTTTTTTAATTATACATGAAGAAAGTTAATTTTCGAACTATTAACAGTAAATAAAAAAGGGTACTACAACTCTGCAAGGCGGGTAATGGCTGCTTTACAATAGCCTACAAAAAGCTCTGTTGCTAATGTCTTTTGAGACAAAACTCAAAGTACAGAATTATGGTGAATTTTATTGACAGATAATATAAGGGGAGCGCATAATGCAAAAGTACATTAGCAAATACACGTTGATTTAATAAGGTCTGAAAATTAATTTGTATGATAATATGATGGAACTTCACTTTTTAAACACCTTTTTGCCATGAAACGTTCACAAACAGGAAGGGCGCAATTTACAGTGATTTTTGGTACGATGGAGACAGTAACTGTAAGGAGCGAGTGAGAAAATATGGAAACTGATATTAACGTATTTTTAGCTTTAGGTGCAGGGTTTTTAAGCTTTATTTCACCATGTACTCTACCGCTGTATCCAGCATTTTTATCATACATAACAGGTATGTCGTTAGATGAGCTAAAATCGGAACGAGGTATGATGCAAAAGCGTGCAGTTTTGCATACCCTCTTCTTTTTACTAGGATTTTCAATTATCTTTATTATGATTGGACTAGGAACATCATTAGCCGCCAAGTTCTTCCTTAATTATCACACATTATTACGTCAAGTTGGTGCCATCCTAATCGTTGTATTTGGTTTAATGATTGTGGGTTTACTACAAATTGACTTTTTAATGAAAGATCGAAAATTCCAATTTAAAAATCGACCTTCTGGTTATTTTGGATCAGTATTAATCGGTATAGCCTTTGCGGCTGGTTGGACGCCTTGTACAGGTCCAATTTTAGCATCGATTATTACATTGGCTGGTGCAAATCCAAGCGCAGGCATTAGCTATATGTTGGCTTATTATTTAGGCTTTGCGATTCCGTTTTTCGTGTTATCTTTCTTTATAGCACGTATGACTTGGATTCGTACACATAGCCAAAAAATTGTAAAAATCGGCGGTTATATTATGATTGTCGTTGGTGTAATGTTATTCTTCGACGGTTTATCGTATTTAACACGCATTTTACAGCCTATTTTTGGTGGATTTACAGGCTTCTAATCTGCTAAACTAAAGAAGCCATACTGTACTATTACGTGGGGGGAGATGAACAGGTGCCTACAGTTTTAGTAGTGGATGATACGCTCTTTATGCGTGTTGCAATCAGTAATATGTTTACTGAATGGGGTTATGAGGTAGTCGGCAATGCAGGAAATGGTAAAGAAGCTGTGGCGATGTATCGTGAGTTACAACCAGATCTAGTAACGATGGATGTAACAATGCCCGTAATGACCGGTATAGAAGCAGTAAAAGAAATCATCCCCGAATTTCCAGATGCAAAAATAATTATGATTACAGCTTTAGGACAACAAAAGTTAATCGTAGAAGCAATTGAAAGTGGCGCAAAGGATTTTATTACAAAACCTTTCGAGCCAGAAAGATTAAAGGCTGTAGTTGATCAATTACTTGGACAAAATTGTCAATGACATTAGAGGAGGAATTTTTATGTTTAGCAATATCCCTTCTCAATATTATGTAATAGGTTCGACCATAATGGCCATTTTTATGGGTACCTTTGTCATGGTTTTACGTATGCGAGCATCTAAGAAACCGACAAATGAGAAGAAAATTATCATTCCACCAATTGCAATGTCTTCAGGTGCGTTAATGTTTTTATTTGAACAATTTCGAGTACCACCTATGCAAATCCTTGAAGCGGCAGCAGTCGGAATGGTGTTCTCAACAATCTTAATTGCCACTTCTAAATTTGAAGTAAAAGGCCAAGATATTTATTTAAAGCGTTCAAAAGCATTCTTTTTTATATTAATCGGACTTTTAGTATTCCGGGTAATTGCAAAAATGATATTAAGTAGCTCCATTGACGTTGGTGAGTTAGCAGGAATGTTTTGGATTTTAGCGTTCGCTATGTTACTTCCTTGGCGAATCGCAATGCTTATTCAATTTATTAAAATCAAAAAAACAATTCCGCTGAAAAATATTTAATGGGAAAACTACACTAGAAATTTCATCTAGTGTAGTTTTTTTGTTGCGCCCAGTTTGGCTGATGGAAAGAGCGATTCGAGCTATTGAGAGGCTTGGCAGAGGTGACAGAAAGCGTCACTTGAATGGCGGAATGAAAGACAGAAGCAATGGATGGGAGCTAAAGTATAACGGATAGAAGAGTCAAAATGAAAGGATAGAACTCTGGGCGACGGATAGGATTGCTGAAGTGACGGAAAGAACTGTCCAAGCGACGGAAAGAAGAGTCGAAATGAAGGATAGAATGCAGGGCGACGGATAGAATTGCCAGAGCGACGGAAAGAGCCGTCCAAGTGACGGAAAGAAGAGACAAAATGAAGGGTAGAACTCAGAGCGACGGATAGGATTGCTGAAGTGACGGAAAGAGCTGTCCAAGCGACGGAAAGAAGAGACAAAATGAAGGATAGAACGCAGGTCGACGGATAGGATTGCAGAAG
This sequence comes from Lysinibacillus sp. CNPSo 3705, assembly GCF_028674935.1. Lineage (NCBI taxonomy): Bacteria > Bacillati > Bacillota > Bacilli > Caryophanales > Bacillaceae > Lysinibacillus > Lysinibacillus sp. CNPSo 3705. Next base: position 84,774 of record NZ_JAQZSD010000011.1, read on the forward strand.
TGACGGAAAGAGCTGTCCAAGCGACGGAAAGAAGAGTCGAAATGAAGGATAGAATGCAGGGCGACGGATAGAATAGCCGGAGCGACGGAAAGAAGAGATAAAATGAAGGATAGACGCAGGTCGACGGATAGGATTGCTGAAGTGACGGAAAGAGTTGTTCAAGTGACGGATCAACTCCCCCTGTACTAGCAGAGAATATATGATGAAACTTATCTAAGGTCAGTAAAAACGCTGCACAAATCATTGTGCAGCGTACCATTAATCAAACAAATGCTCATATGGAGCAATGTCAATTTGCATTTCATCTAACTTTTTACGTAAAAATTTATGGTCGCGCTTTGGCGTTGCTTGGATATAGCCTCGAATAATTAAATCTTGGCTAATGGCAGGTGCTTTTTCCTCTAAAGCTAGTTCGCCAATTTTTCCTGCAATTTTTTCCTTTGCTACTTGTCGAAATAACTCAGGTACAGGGCTTACAAGTTCATATAAAAGCTCCTTCTCAGGTTGTCCCCATAAATGAATCGTTTTATCTAAATAATATTCTTGCCAATCTAAATCAGATTTACCGTCCTGTTTCGGTAATGCCTTTAAAAATTTACGGAACATGAAAAATCCGCCTATCGCCATAAACGAAATAAGCACAACTACCCAAAATAGGATAAACCATAAAAACCAACCAGTTAACAAATCGTTCACCTCTTTGCCTTCTCTTACTCTATTATAAAAGCTTGCAGAAAAAAATCCATCCTAAATGTCCCTTTTTTAGCAATAAGTCAGTATATATTGTAAAAGGAGGTGACGCTCATGGCAAAAGTCAATTTCATAGGTGCTTCATTGCGCTTAAAGTATATTACTGGACAGAATGCACAAAACGAGCCCATATTTACATTTAAAACGTACCGCAATTTAAACGGCTCGCATACAGCAGAGGATTTAGTAGACGTAGCAAAGGCTATTGCAAGTCTATCTTCACACGCACTAGATAGCATTGAAAAACAAGAAACAACAGATTTATCCTAAGGGGGGAGAAAGCAATGACACAAGTTTTAGAGCTGCAATTTGAGACAGCGGCAGGGAAAACGACAACGATTGCGATTGATGCACCGAAGCCAAATGTAACAGCGGAGGAAATTCAACAGGTTATGCAAACGATCATCGCTAAAAATGTTTTTGATAGACAAGCTAGTGCTTTGGTGGGAATGACTAAGGCTCGCATCGTTGATCGACAAGTAAGAGAATTTGAATTAGGGATCGAATAGTTATGAAATGGTCTTTGCGGGATTTTCTGCAAGGACCATTTTAGCAATAGTATTTATGATAACCTTAGTAAAGGAGGGGCCATATGGAACAGTGGTTAAACATGATATCGGATATCGGTTTTCCTATCTTAGTGTCGTTTTATTTACTACATCGAGTAGAAGTTAAATTAGATGCAATTCATGATGCACTTGTTTCCTTAAAGTGAAATCGATTTCACAAAGATGTACGAAAGCTGTCACTTGAGTGTCCTTGCCAATATTTACATCGTACGATAGGATGGGGATAGTGTTAGTAGGGAGCGTGTTAAAGATGAGAAATAAAATAATGGGGCTTGTTCTACTGTTTGCATTAGCTGCAGTGCTCAGTGCATGTGGAAATACAAAATTTAAAGCAGATTATAGCTTGGAGTTACCGGATTTTGAACATGTTAATCAACGCGGAGAAAAAGTTTCTTTAGAGAGTTTAAAAGGGAAACCATGGATTGGTATGTATATTTTCACAAATTGTACATCGATTTGTCCACCAATGACCTTTAATATGACGCAAGTTCAAGAAAAGCTGAAGAAAAAAGGTGTGGAAGATTATAATATTGTCGCGTTTTCAATTGATCCTGATGTAGATAAGCCGGAAATATTAGCTAATTATTTGGGCAAATATAACGTTCCGGATGAATCAAAATGGAATCTTCTTACTGGATATTCACAAAAATATATTGAGCAGTTCGCTGTAAAATCAACTAAAATATGGGTAAAAGATGATCCTAGCAGCGACCAAGTGTTACACGGAAATCAATTTTTCTTAGTTGATAAAGATGGCAAAATCGTAAAAATGTATTCTGGATTTGCAGATAATGCCGAGGATGTCCCTATTGACACAATTGCATCAGATATAGAAACATATATTGATGAAAATTTATAATAGATAGAATGAAACCGTCTCAATAGTATGAAGAGACGGTTTTTTTGTTCAAATTTAATCCTTTATAATTTTAGCCTCGTTTATAGTGTATTTGTTTGAAATAAAATATTTATAGTAGCTAATGGAACAAAGGGGGTTTTCATGAATGAGCATGGAGCAGACTTACTTAAACGTTGTTCAGAAAAGGTTTAAAAGTGTGAAAGAACAAGGTGATAAAACACTTTTACAATTGGATAATGAACAACTGCATTGGGCTTTTAATGAAGAATCCAATAGCATTGCTGTTATCGTAAAACATGTGAGCGGTAATATGCTATCGAGATGGACTGACTTTCTAACGACAGATGGTGAGAAGGAAACGAGAAATCGTGACGATGAATTTACCGATAGCCTTCAGACAAAAGAAGAGATTATGATGGTATGGGAAAAGGGCTGGCAAGTATTTTTAGATGCTTTACTAGGTTTAAAGGAAACTGATTTACAAAGGTATGTAACGATAAGAGGAGAACGGCATTCCGTCATAGACGCTATCGAAAGACAAATGTCCCACTATTCACAGCATGTCGGTCAAATCGTTTTCATCGCTAAACAACTAAAGGGCTCTGATTGGCAAACATTAAGTATTCCAAAGGGACAATCTCAGATTTTTACAGAGTCAATGATAAAAAAACAGCAACAATAATTAAGAAATAGGCTGTGACATAACTAAATGGTTCCTCCATAAGGCCATATAATCTCTAATTAACAAAACACGATAACTAGAAAAACCGAACTATTTTGAAACAACTCATTAGAGTTTCATTAGATAGTTCGGTATTTTTGTTGTCTACAACACATTTATCCCAGCCTCTTCGGATTTATCTGCTATGCAAAATAAAGCTGATACATTGAAGTTTCCTCGTCAATCGATTTTGCGAGTTCTAAGGCTTCCTGCTGTGTTCGCTTATTGGCAATGATTTCGTACATAAATCTTATAAGAAACATTAAATTTGCATTCCCATCTATATAATCATTCGGGCCTAAATATGAATGGCAACCACTTTTTAAAAAGGCATTTGCTAGCTGTTTTTCACCTAAAGTACAGCCAGAGGCAATTACCTTCACATCTTTTAATTTACAATAATTCGAGATCTCTTGAGGACCGAAAAATTCACCTCTTGGTTCATTTAACTCATAAACTTCGGGGCCTAGCTCTGGCATGCAAAAGCGTCCTTCATCCCCGTGAAAGTTTAAAATTAAATAATCTATTTGATCATTCAAATCTTCTCCTGATAAAACATCTATAAAATCATTTGGTCTTCCTATTAAATGAAGTGTTACTCGAACACCAAATGACTCAAGTACTGAGCGTAATGCAAGAGATTCGATATCACAATTAGAGCCTACTACTAAACTCACATACAAATTTGGCCTACTCATTTTCTATTATTCTCCTTTTCTTATTTTTATATTAATATTATACCTAAAATTGGGTGTTGTGCCCAAATAGATAACGAAAGCGTAGTGAATGTTTTTTCTTAAATCAAAAATATTGATCAGTTCCATAACGAGAGGGTGGCTTCCTTAACGGCTGGTAGCTTTGTGCGGACGCACAGAGATATCGAAAAACTTGTAAAAGAAATCTACTACATTAGCGAAGTATCTATGAAATCAAGTAGCAATGTTCAAAGTGTTGCGGCATCCTCTGAGGAACAAAATGCAGCGATGGAAGAAGTAGCAGCAGCCTCTACACATTTGGTAAAAATGGCGGTTGACCTACAGGAATCGATTCAAGCATTTAAATACTTACAACCATAGTCCCTATGCATCATAGTTAAAACGTGATTCATAGGGATTTTGTGTTTTACTACATATTGAAGTTGTGTCAAGAATAGAAGAATTTATGTTAAGAAAATCAAAAAAATGAAAAAAGGGGTTTGAATTTAAGTATTTCGTCCGATAAAAGTAAGTATAGGAAGAAATTTTAATCGATAAGAGAAGGGAAGGTTGCGAACCGAGGCGGTTTTCTTTTTTTGAAACCTAAAATCGGAAAAACATATTTTAAAAACTTGTGAAAACAAAGGAGAGCTAATGCATGAAACGATTATTTGGAAGCTTTAAGGGTAAGCTCTACACATTATTTGCTCTTATCTTACTAATCCCAGTTATTTCTGTAGGAAGCTTATCGTATCTTTCAGCAAAAAATTCGATAAAAGAAGAAATACTTTTTAGTGCAAATGAAAGTGTAAATATTTTAAATACGTTAATTGATAAAACAATTAGCGAAAAAGAAAACGACATCAATGTGTTTAGCGAGGAAATAGATTCTTCTATGTATGATCAGCAGGGATCTGCAGTACATACAAAATTTCAACAATATATTAAGCTACATCCGGATGTTTTGAGCATTTATATTGGAACAAATGAGGGCTCATTATTTCTAGAACCTAAATCAAATAGCGCTGATTATAATCTTTTGGAACGAGACTGGTATAAAAAGGCTACAGCATTAAAGGGAGAAGTTTTAATTACGAAACCTTATATTGATGCTGGTACTGGAGATATGGTCGTAACTATTGCTCGTCAGGTAAAAGATAAATCTGCGGTAGTTGCTATTGATATAAAATTGACTAATCTTCAAAAAATATCCAATTCTATTAATATTGGAAAAAATGGATATTCTTCTATTTTTGATGAAGATAAATTGGTTATTTCACATCCGACTATTGAACCGGGTAGCGAAATAAAAGAAAGCTTCATGGACAAAATGTACGATAGCAAATCGGGCACGTATGATTATGTCTTTGACGGTGATGACCGAATTCTGTTCTTTACAACGAATGAACTGACAAATTGGAAAATCACAGGGACAATT
>NZ_JAQZSD010000101.1:0-10684 GCF_028674935.1 Lysinibacillus sp. CNPSo 3705
CAATATGTTAAATGATAGTATGTATAAATTAATTTGTCAATACTAATATAAAATACATAATTTTTCCTAAACAAATTTATAAGTAGTATTTCAAGAAAGAAATAACTGCTTAGTTACGAACAGGGCTACCACCTAGGTCATGTATGATGGCTAATAGATCCCTTTACCTTATCTCATTTTTACTTTAACCTCTTAATCCCCTCTTGTGATTAGAATTATTTAATTTAAACACAAAGGTGAAAGCCTAGCTACAAATTATAATAGTGACCCAGCAGTATTTTTTTGACTAATGCAATTGGATTTACGAATTTTTCACAAAGGCCTTCTTCATCGGACGCACATAGGTCAATTGCCACCATACCTTTTCCAAGGAACTTTTTCAACCACCTCAAATGTCCTTTCTACAGACATCGTCCTCATGTACAGGATTATATTTCCTTTTATTTCGTAACTGCTGTCAGCGCCCCTCTAAAAAGCTCATTTTTAACTTCCTGAAATAAAGGCTTAGATTAACATACAAAAAAAATTCCCGATTACAAAGAAAGTTTTGTACTTTCTTCGTAATTAGGAATTTCGGTCCCTGGTAGAGACCCCAAACCTTATTATTGCGGTTATACGAAATAATAGGGTTTCCTTATCATTTTTAAAATAATCATAAAAACTATTAGACTGTAAACATGATCCTTCATAAATCATCTAGTTTATTGTAAAACATATTCTACAATTCAATTACTTAGATTCTTCATTCGCATCTTTGGAGTAATTATACTTAGAACGATCCACTGGCGTATAATCTGTTGGCGTATAGAATCTCAATAAGTCACCATTCACGACTTTATCAGATAAATGCAATTTAAGTTCTACTTTATCTTTGATCGTTTTCGCAAACTCTAATTGACTTTCATCTAGTAGTAAACCTGTTTTATTATCATAAAATTTCCCATTAATTGAGTAAATCGTAGGACTAACAAAATCACTATTTCTAAATGGCACAATTTCATCATGCTCTTTTGATAATAAGTCTGAACCAAATTGCACAAACTTTTGCGTATCTATTCCTAGTAAATGTAATAGCGTTGGAAGAAGGTCTGTTTGGCCACCATAAGTATGATTAGTTCCACCTTGCATTCCTGGAACATGTATAAATAATGGTACGCGTTGTAAATTAGCACTTTCATATGGTGTAATTTCTTTTCCAATGACTTGTTCCATCGCATCATTATGATTATCTGAAATACCGTAATGGTCACCATAAAGAACAATCATCGAATTATCATACAAGCCTGATTCTTTTAATTGGTCGAATACTTGTTTGATTCCTTCATCTGCATAACGCGCTGTTTGGAAATAATTATCTACACTTGAATCTCCAGTATTAGCTTTATCAATTGTTACTAAGCTTTGATCCATTTTATATGGGAAGTGGTTCCCTACTGTAATTAATTTCGTATAAAAAGGTTGTGGTAATTTACTTAACATACTTTTAGATTGTTCAAAGAATGGTTTATCTAACAATCCGTATTCAGCCATGTTTTCTGAAGAACCAATGTCATAATAACTAGCATCAAAGAAGTGATCGAATCCAAATGATTTATAAATCTCATTTCGATTCCAGAAGCTTCCGTTATTACCATGGAAAACAGCTGATGTATAACCATAATCTTTTAAAATACTAGGCGCTGCTTGATACGTATTTTGTGCTTTTGTAATATAAGCAGATCCTTGTGGTAACCCAAATAAAGAATTTTCTAGCATAAATTCTGCATCGGAAGTTTTACCTTGACCTGTTTGATGGAAGAAATTATCAAAATACATTGTATTCTTATCTTTTGTTAGTGAATTTAAAAATGGTGTAACTTCTTCACCGTTTAATTTATAGTTGATCAGGAAGTTTTGGAATGATTCTAAATGCAAATAGATGACGTTCATCCCTTTTGCTTTACCAAAATATTGTGCATTAGGTTTGGCGTAGTTAGATTTTGTATAGTTCATTACTTCTGTAATATCACTACTATCCGCCAAAGCTCTCTGTGAAGATGCTTTCATCGTTTCTACTGAATCATAAATCGTATAGTTATACATTCCTAGATATTTCACAATATAGTTTCTATCAAAACCTCGAGATAATAATTGCGGACGATCAGCTTCTGCTAGTCCTAAATTTAGGATTGATATTGCTAATGCAAGAGTAATGATTGCCGTTGCTTTTTTATATCCAAAACGATTGCTATCTTTTTGTATTTTTCTTGAGAATCGTAGGTAAAACATTACAAATACATCCACAAAGAACAAGAAATCATAAGGCTTTAATAAAGTAAGAACACTACCACCTAAATCTCCGAAGTTTTGCGTTTGGGTAACTGTAGGTAATGTAATGAAATCACTAAAAAATCGGTAATAAACAATATTAGCATATAAAAGAATAGACATCAGCGTGTAAACTACAACTAGTGATGTATATTTTCTCTTTCCTCTAAATAAAAATGAAATTCCTAGAAATAGCATTGCTGAGCCTAGTGGATTTATAAATAAAAGGAAATTTTGAAGGAATCCTTCTACTCCCAGTTTAAATTGTGCTGTTTGAGCGATGTATGTTTTTAACCATAACATTAAAACAGCTAATAAATATATCCCTAAAAATTTATTTAATAGGTCATTTTTTTTACTTAATAAATTCTTCATTATTGCACCTACCTTTTACTTACTTAAACTTAAATCTTTTTATATATAAACTTAGAATATAAGTATTACATTTGAAAAAATGTTACTTCACAATAGCTTTTTTCACAGCTATTGTATACTACTCCCCATATAGACTTCTGTCAAGCTGTTAAATAGTAACACGCTTCTTTCTATTATTGTAAACCCTTGTCATAAAAACCCCCGCATATGTTATTTTTCAGCTAACATTTACGGGATATCTTAAACCACGGGAATACCTCAGTATTTATTGAAATGTCTATTCATATTTCCCACTTTAATATACAGGATGATTTCAAAACACTTTTTTAATTTTTTTCAACAATAGCAATTCTAAAACATAATTTTAATTTTAACAATTAATTTTGGTGACATAAAACTTATAATTTTGTAAGCTTTCGTTTCAAGCAAATTTAAACAAGCGTTATTGAATATTTAAGGTTAAATAACTCCTGCGTAAATCTTTTGATAATTGATCGAGTGATGATGGATGCACTTGGTGGGGTTTTTGGTGTTCATAAAGTATGCTAGTTGTTTGAAAATAAAAACGGCAGAAGCTCTTGTGTAACAAGAGCCTCAGCCGTTTGTTCTTCCAGAGTGGAAGTTTATACCTAATTAATAGTACCTGTTGGGTATAATGTAGTTCCTCCAATTGAAACTTTTATTTCATTAGATAATGGAACGTTGTATTCATCAATAACTGTTCTCCACCAATCCCATGCAAGACCTGTACATTCTCTTGCATATATTCTTATATTTTTTGAATTAGGAGGAAGGGGTATTACTGTAGAGAAATGTGCTGTCTTGTCTTTCCAGTTTCCATCCCAAGTTTTATGGGATAGTACTTCTTGTCCATTTTCATCAAATGAAACTTCATCCCAGGCTACTTCAAATTGAGCGACATATGCACCATAATGATCAAGGATGATTTTGCCTTTAGAATATTCCGTAGCCGTCGTCTCAATATAATCTGTATTGTTATGAACAGCAGCAATTGAATTATCCTTTAAGAAAACACTTGTATATGATATTGGGTATGCTGGATTTTTAAGACTAAATTCTGCATTATCTTGAATTATTTTTCTAATATCATTAAAGTCTTTTGAGACAACCTGGTTATGCTTTTGTGAATCTCCACCTAATACTACAGCAGTAAAGGAACTTTCTTCAAAAATATCTTTATACTGCCCACTAGTTTCTACATTCGTATTGACATCCTTCAGTAAGGCTTTAAAAGCAGCTTGGACATCCTTACTCTTAGAGTTTGTTTCTAATTTCACATAAATAGTTCTGCCATAAGCTACATTTGATACCATAACTGGTGGGGCATCATTACTTACCCCTTTACGCGTTAACTCTTCAAAAGGAACGCTATCATCAAAAAGATCTGATGGATTATTAGGTAGTTCTGCACTTACCGTATAAAATATTTGTTTATATGCCGCAACCATCACTTTTTTCTCTCCACTCGCAATTGCATTAAAGTCAATTCCTAGTGAATTATCAAGAACTTGGGCGTTAACATTCAGAGCGCTTGCAATTTGAGATTTGCTATAAACCATAGATTCTGAATATTGTAGTCTTGCAGGTAAAGTATGGGTTGTTGAATAGTTTTCACTCCAAGTAGATACTAATTCATCTACTGCTCCAGATACATTACCATATGTTGGATTGTCTACAGTCATTGTATTTTCCCTTTTCATGCCAGGTAAATCTATGCTAATATTTAGTGGTTTTCTTTTGGCAACCAATAAGCTTGGTTGATTGTCTACAAAAGCTTTGTTGGCAAGTTGTAATGCTCCTGGATATGTACGATTCGCCATAGAGTCGATAATTGAAATATCTACCGGTGAAGTTGTAAGTGACTTTTTATTACGCTCAACCACTATAAACTTATCTTTTGAGTTAATCCCTTCTTTTGGGACAAAACTATCAACCTTGTCACCATTCACTGCTAAAACTTCTCTATTATCGTAGTTCAAGTTTGCGATACCAGTATCAATGTCATTAGATTTGCTTTTTTCACTAACATTCGTATCAAGTGTTTCAGCAAAGGAAATAAACGGATAATTTATGATGCATAAACTAACAGATAAACATACTAGTACTTTTATTACTTTAAAATAATTTCGAATTCCCAAAAACAACACTCCTTTTTTAGGAAATTATACCACAAAATCATCCCATCTAAACATAGTGTTTTAGTACTACATCAGATTATTGAAAAGTCTGCAAATAGTTAATATGACACACTACACTATTTGTTTTAATCACCATAGACGTAACACTTACGGTGACCATTATGGAGAATTCCCACATAAAAACGTCTGCTTTACCTCTTAAGCAGACATTTTATTAATTATACTTTGCGATTATTTAACTATTCATAAACTTTGAAGTAGTATCTGTATTTATTTCAATGATATATTCCCTGAAGAGGTTTTCAGCTGTACTTCATGATCTCCGGTCCCAGAAGTTCCTTTTGTTTCTTTTTTGCCTTGTTGTTTATCATTTAATACAATGCCGACAGAACGTCTTCCACTGTTGGATTTAAGAAGGAGCGTGGCATTAGGCTCATCCTCATTCAATGCAATGTCCACATTTCCGCTTGTTGTAGTAACGTGAACCTCACTATGAAAGTCAAGGAAGTCAAGATTCACGTTACCACTGCTACCATTAATTTTGAGATCGTGCGTTTGCAGATCTTTACCAACGACGTTACCAGAAGAGCTATTAACAATGATTTTCCCTTTGAATTCAGTAGGAACTCGAACTTCCAAATGAGGCATCCGATCGATTTTAAACAGACGACTTATATCATTTTTTAATCGAATCGTTAATTTCTGTTTCCCTTTTTCCATTACAATTCCCGACTCATTGTCGTGTAAAAGTAAGTATGCTTCCAATTCATCTCTATCCACTGATACTACATCTATATTAATGCTTCCATTCTCAATATAAATGCTAGCTATATCTTTAAGAGAAGCCATTTGAATGTCTTCGCTTCCCTCCCCTCCCGCACAGGCACTTAAAAACATTATAGTAAGAATAACCGACATCACCATATAGTATTTCTTCATTTTCTCCCTCCTCTCTTTGGCTTTCATTATAGAAGGTGACCCCTCGTCAGTTTCAAGGTTTCTACAAAATAATTTTTAAAAGTCAAAAAATCCTTGAAGCTTACGTTACGTCATTTTGTATACTGTTGAGTAACTACTTTTTTTGCAATATCTAAATAAATTAGAAAAATAAGGAGGATTAGATGAAACAGGGAGATATAATTATTTATGGATGTGTCATTATAGGTGCTGGTATTGGACTGACTATGGATCATGCGTTTCCTGGTGTACTGATTGGCTTGGGAGCGGGGTACTTACTTAAATCTCTTTTTAGTAAAGAAGAATGAAAGTGGCATGAATAAAAAGTTGTTAACAATAAGGTATTAACGTACAGAAAGGTAGGTTTATTAGTTGATACACATTAACAAAGTGGGAGAGCTGACAGGTGTTACAGTAAGAACACTACGTCACTACGATAAAATCGGTTTATTAAAACCAACATCCAAAACAGAAGGTGGTCATCGTTTATATACGGATAATGAAATAAAAAAACTACAGCAGATTCAATTTTTAAAAAAGATTGGATTTCGCTTAAATGAGATTCAGAACATGCTCGCTTCCAGTGAGTGGGATTGGTCAGATAGTCTAAAGAGTCAATTATCTTTTGTCATAAAAGAACAGGAAAACTTAAAGAAAATAGAGCAATCCTTACGGGAATTGATACATGGAATTGCTGTAGAAGGTGAAGAAAACTGGCTTGCGATTCAGAAGATCATGCAATTATCCAGTAAAGATAAAGAAATACAGCAGAATTATAGAGCATCTATCTTTAAAGAAAGAGAAATAAAGCTATGGAAAAAGGTTCCCAATATGACAAGTGACCGTTCTGATTCACTGGAATGGATTGCTCTGATAGGTCAGTTAAAGCGTTATATTAAGGATGGTCCTAAATCAACCAAAGTTCAAAATATCATTAGAAGAATGGATGAAAAGCGTTTAGAGGAATTTGATGGTGAGGATGAATTTTTAGATAAGCTGTGGGAAATAAGAATGTCGCAAAAGCAGTCAGAGAAACTGGGATTATATCCGATTGATCAGGATGTACTTGAGTTGTTGAACGAGGCATATGTATTTTTTATGGCTGAAAAGAATAATCCTCAATCCGAATAAGGGGGAAAGAATGGTGAGTACAGAACTACTTCTCCTTATAGGAGGTTTGGCTATACTGGATACGTTAAGCCCTGCCACGTTAGGAGTAACGGTATATCTACTTTTAACAGATAAAAAGAAACTAACCAAACGTTTATTGATTTATTTATTAACGGTTGCAGGATTTTATTTTGCTGTTGGAGTTTCACTTATGTTAGGATTAGGCTTTTTGTTTGAGATTATTTCTGGCGTATTTCAAAATCGAATAGTAAGCTGGATAGTCTTTATTAGTGGAGCAATTTTGTTCATCGCAAGTTTTTATGTTCCAACAAAGAAAAATTCAGACCTGCCTTCCCCAAAATCAAAAAGCATTCTTTCCATTGTGGCTCTGGGGTTCACTACTTCATTAATCGAAGTAGGTATGGCATTCCCATATTTTGCAGCAATTGGGATAATGACTACTTCTAATCTATCTTGGATGGAATGGTCTTCTATTTTAGCTGGATACAATTTAATCATGGTGATGCCATCCCTCCTGCTGTTTCTCTTTTATCTTCTGTTTGGTCGGAGGATGCAAAAACCTCTTAAGAAACTTCGGGTGAAACTAGCTAATAATACAGGGGCAACCCTTTCTTGGATAATGTGTATTGTTGGAATCATCCTAATCTTCAATAGTCTAGATTACTTATAGAGCGTTTTAAAAAATCCCCTTTAAATAAAATGCTATCTACTTACTGTAGGTTCATTGTCTACTTAAAGGGGATAATACTAGTCTTCAATAGAATGGATTTGGAAGATACTCTATTATAGAAAAGTGAAATTATAAATAAGTTTCAATTGATGCTATTTTTTTCAATTCGTGAACAAAGGCTTTATATTGCTCTTCACGCTTTTCATATTCAAGGATAACTCGAATGTATGCCTTTTGCATTTCCCCGTTTCCAGTTGAATTTTGGTATTCGCGTTCAATCTCTTCCTTGGATACACTATAGTCACCTAACTGATTCTCAATAAATCGTTGCATACGTAATTCTTGCAATACTAATTCTTCAATTTCCTGTTTAGCGTATTCTTCTGATCCATCTATTCCAAACTCGTCAAATAATTCTTGCATACAATTAGTAATTTGTTCTTTATCAGGTTCCCATTCAGAAATGCTTCTATCCTTATTCAGTTTTTGTACAATAAGCTCATATTCAATGACTGATTCAAGAGCATCATAATAACTGTCAAGAAGGTCTGATGAAGACATTTCAGAAGGTATAATACCCAGCTTCATGTCGTTAATCAGTTCAATATTTAAATAGTTTAAACTTATTTCATAATCGTTAACTTTTGCCACGATGGACGGTAATTGAATTGTCTCATTGTCTGTCAACATTAAAAAATCCGTAATGACTACATTATCTCTACTATTACTTTGGCTGAAATTATTCTTTCTGTTTAACACTAATCATCACCACTTTTCATTCAATTTTTTAATTGCACTTTCTATTATTACAAACGACTTTTTAGCTCCTGGAATATTTCCTTTAATTAACAACAAGTTACGTTCACGATCAACCTTTATAATAGTAAGATTTTGAATTGTGGTCTGTTTTCCACCCATACGTCCGGGCATTTTTTTTCCTTTGTCTACTTTCATGCCATCATTTTTGGCGATTACACCGATAGAACCAGGAGCTCGATGGAATCTTGAACCGTGAGATGCAGGACCTCCACTTAATCCATGTCTTTTAATAACACCTTGAAATCCTTTTCCTTTAGATATACCGGTAACATCTACTATGTCGCCTTCTTGAAACATATCTGCACTAATACGTGTTCCAACATCTAATGATGCTCCACGAATTTCTTTAACATATCTTTTAGGGTTGGTATTTGCCTTTTGACTCCTTCCAATTTCCGCTTTGTTTGGATTTTTCTTATCAGAAAATCCAATTTGGATTGCTTCGTATCCGTCAAGTTCCAATGTTTTATTCTGTAATACAACATTTTCTTCCACTTCAACAACTGTCACAACTATGGGATCTCCACTATCACTAAACACTTGAGACATGCCTATTTTTCTTCCTAAGATTCCTTTTATCATAAATATCCTCCTATTAATTTTAATATTTATTGTTAGTAATAAGCTCTTAGGGTACTTCCCACGTTCTAAACATTACTCTCACCTTTATTTATTGGTATTTGTTTTTTGATAGTTTCCATACAATTGCCCGCAAGCAGCATCTATATCAATGCCAAATTGACTTCTAATGGTAACGTTCATTCCTGCTGACTTTAATTTTTTATAGAAGTTTACAACTTGATTCTCATTTACTTCTTCAAACCTCATAGGTGAACTAACGGTTGGGTTATATCTAATGATGTTTACATGGTACAAGTTCCCTCTTTTATATCTACCTCTTAAAAGATTTATTACTTCATTCGCATGTTCTATAGAATCATTGACTCCAGGCAACATAATATAAGCTATATAAACTTTCCTTGAGGTCACACGTATATGCTCATCTAATGTGTCCATTACATCTAATAATGGGTAGCGTTCATTAATTGGCATTAGCTTGCTTCGCTGTTCATTAAATGGAGAATGTAATGAAAAAGTCAGATTGACTTGCGGATAGTTTTGTGTCATTTTTTTAATGCCCGGAATAATACCTATAGTCGAAATAGATAACCTGCGAGGACTTAAAGCAAACAATTCCGAATTTGTAAGTACATTTAAAGCATCAAATACTTGTACATTTGCCAATGCTTCTCCCATTCCCATAAAAGAAATACTATCAATTGAATGTCCATTTATGTGAAAGTACAAAATTTGGTCGGTAATTTCATCTGATGTTAAATTGCGTTTTAAACCAATATCTCCTGTTGCACAAAATTTACAGCCAAAATTACAACCGCACTGCGAGGATATACAAAATGACTCCCAACCAGCTTTATATTTCATATTTACCGTTTCTATTTTTTCGTCTCCTGCAATTTCAAATAAGACTTTTGTAACTTGTTCAGAATGTTGTGCTTTTAAAACGGCAATATTTAAAATCGACTCTCCAAACTCCTTAATTAACATTGTTCTTAAAGATTTAGGAAGAACCGTTATTTCATTGAAATTATTTATTTTCCCTTGGAATATAGCATTTGTGATTTGATTCATTCTATAATTAGGGAATTTATTTTGCTTCAAGAACTCTTGAATTCTTATATACTTGTTTTTTTGTTGCATGTTACTCATCCTTCGCTCGTTTATTTGAGTAAATAGAAGGGAGTTATCCAACCTTTTTATAAAATTAGGCACAAAAAAAACACCGACATAATTATCGGTGTTAGCTTAAATAAAATCATGCACAAATAAACAATGACATTATGTCATTGAATTATAGTTTATTTGCCATAGAGAAAAAGCTCCGATAACTGATTTTGTATGGTTATTTGGCTTAAAAAAGGACAGACTACTCCCTTTGTGCGCCAAAACATTTCCAATTTTCGCATTTTTACCAAACAAAATTCTAAAAACTGTTATCATTGCTTCCACCTCGTTCCTGTAAATATTAGTAATAAGTACCATATCATAAAGATTCCCCTATGTAAAGTTTAAATCATAGACAATTGCTTAACGTTAAAAGTAATAACTAATCAACTAACCTTTGCTTAATAAAAACAGCCGCCAAAAATGGAGGGCACTGAAAAAGTCTATATCTTCTCACATTGCGAGGTATTCAACGATTTAATCGTTGAATACCTCGCTTTTTTCATTTGGCACTGTGACTCTA
>NZ_JAQZSD010000102.1:0-10312 GCF_028674935.1 Lysinibacillus sp. CNPSo 3705
CAGGAACAAGCTGAGGATATTGCACATAATTGGCACTATGATGGAGAATATTCTTTTTATGATATAGAAGCTGATGAAGAAGATTTAGCTGAATTTTTAAACCCAGAAACAAGAGGTAACTCAATGTTTGCAGTTTTGAAAGAGGATGAAATTATTGGTTTCTTCAGTGTTAACAAAGTAGCTTCTAATATTTATGATATAGGTTTAGGAATGAGACCAGATTTGACTGGTGATGGTAGAGGGTTAGAATTTCTAAATGCAGGTATTGATTTTGTCCAATCAAGATTTACACCAGATAAAATTACATTATCAGTGGCAACTTTTAATCAAAGAGCGATAAAAGTATATAGAAAAGCTAGGTTTAAAGATATTGATACATTTATGCAAGATACAAATGGTAGCACATATGAATTTTTAAGAATGGCCTATGAATGCTAATTTAAAGGTTCAATTAGGGCAATCGTTTCTTGCGCTAACGGAGCAGTAGTGGAAAACGTTGATACATCAATATTCATAGAGGGAGTTTAGGACAAGAAGAATTCAAGTAGGTAATAGCTTTTTAGAGGGGATTTATTGGGATATTATGCTAAACTGACTAAAAGGAGATTAAAGGACTGATTCAATGATGGATATTAGAAAACCTAACGATTTTGAACTAAAAAAGGTATTATCTCTTTCTCCACAAGCTGTTTTTGATGGCACATTAGGTGAAGTAGAACCTACAAAAGAAAAAATTGACCAACTTGTTAAACCACTTTTGGAAAAGGGAAGCTATTATTTAATAGCAACAAAAAAAGATAAATTAATGGGCTGGATTCTTATAGGCGCTAGCAAAGACCAATTTACTGATATGATGAATGGATTTATTTACGAACTATTTGTTATAGAAGAATTTAGGGGAAATGGGATTTCTAAAATGTTAATGAGAGCAGGCATTGACCATCTAAAACAAGATGGATATTCAGAAATACGTCTAAGTGCATTTGCAGGGAATCAAGCAATTAAACTGTATGAAAAATTGGGATTTAGCATTAGGACAGTTACTATGAGTTTGCAGTTATAAGCAACTAGCTTTTTTCACTACGGGTGCTTAACTTCAAGATGGGATTCCACAGGGATCCCATCTTTTTCTTCATCACGAAGTCGTGGAAACTGTTGATACATCAATGTTTATAGAGGGGGGGTAGTTTAAGTACAACCTTTCATAAAGTTACAAAAAAGCCGAACTCCACATTTTGGAAATCAGCTTTTTTTCTATATATTAGCTTTTAGTTATAATCGAATTAATGGACTTCTTATGGCTAATTCAAATCTTTTAAATACCACGCATCCATAGCAGAGTGTTCAGAACCTGGTAGGGGTTCTTGTAAAAGTGTAAATCCAAATTTTTTATATAAAATACATGCAGTTTTTAATTCATGCATTGTTTCTAAATAGCACTTTTCATAATGTTTAGGGGCAAAAGACAAAGCTGTTTCCATTAATTTCTTGGAAAGCCCTAAACCTTGTGCTTTTGGACTTAAGTATAGCTTTTGTAATTCGCAAACTTTTTCCTGTTCGCTGAACGGAGCTATACCAATTCCACCTACAACTTCCCCATCTAATTCTACTACCCAATAGTTCGCATGTTTTAAATTATTATAATATTGGTAAAGGTCGTTAAGTTGAGGATCAAAATAAGCTGATCCAGGAACTGCTAATCCAAGTGATTTTAATGAATCTTGTATAATTTCTTTTACTTTTGTATTGTCTTCTTTTTTAATTTCTCGAATAATCATATACGATCTCCTTCAATTAGGTCTTAATAAGGATTGCCACAGATTTTTGAAAATAGTATCCCTAAAATGTTGACTTAGTCTACATTTTAGGGATACATTTATATTAATATTAAATGTGGACTAAGTCAACTAAAGGAGAAAGTATGGATAAAGAAATTATTTATGATATCAGACAATTCAATCGTTTTTATACAAAGGTACTTGGTTTATTTAATAACCAAATTCTAGATACAGATTGTTCATTAACCGAAGCACGAATACTATTTGAAATAAGTGAGAGAACTGAGTGTATTGCAAATAATCTCGTGCAAGAACTTAATATTGATAGAAGCTATTTGAGCAGAATTTTACGTAAATTTGAGAGGGAAGGGTTAATAGAAAAAAAAAGCTCACCAATAGACAGTAGAAAAAATCTCCTATTTTTGACGAGAAAGGGGGAAGAACTACTAGATAAAATTAACAATCAGTCAGATGAACAAGTAAATCAATTGTTTAATGGACTAACAAAAAGTGAGATCCATGAAATTCGTAATTCAATGATGCTAATAAAAGAAAAATTAGATAATAATAAACTTTGAAGATTATCTTGAAATCGAGTCTTCTGTTAAAGGGCGCGATTATTTAATAAGCGTCGCTGTTCCACTTAAACTTCTAGGAAAGAACTCAATTATCTTTTATTTCTGTGGAGAAGAGCTAAATTTTGTGGTTCATAGATGGCAACGGAGGCTTTACTTGAAGATCATTGAGTTGCATAGGCAGCTTTTTTTTCTTATTGAACTACCGAAGTAGGTTACTTTAAAAGGGCAAAAAAATTTATATACAGTAAAGTTTTTAGTTGTGCAGGGAGGGAAAACAATGCAAAAACAAATAATTCAAAATTGGAATCAGTATTGTATAGATGAAAATTTTGTTGGCTTAGGTTCTACAAGAAAAGTATATAGAGTTTTGGATTATGTAATAAAAGTGCATTTGCATCCAATTGGTTATAAACAATCAAAAAATGAAATAGAAATTTATACTTCAATGGCTGACAAAGGTCTCGATCGGTTATTCGCTCAGACATATTATGTGGATGAATTCATATCTGTACAAAAATATTACAAACCATTAGAACTAAAGAATAATCAGTCATATGAGGTGAAAGTTGAAGAAAACCGACGCTTGATCCCTAATTTGTTTGATGAGGTTTTAGAAATATTAGATAAAAACTTCGACTGCTTTGATTTAATAGACAGTAGTAATTACGGTTTAAACAATGATGATAAACTTGTATTTATCGACTATGGTATGACAAAGAAATTATATGAGAAAGAGTGGATCCCATTAGCAGAAGAGGGCATACTTCCGCAAATACATTTTGACTTTTGCATCATTTGTGGATTAGAAAAGGAACTACGTATGTATGGGGACTATGACAAAGACAAACGTTGTTATGAGTGTGGTAAGGAATAAGGAGAATTAGTATGTCGGTAAGTTTGTGAAATATTGTACTTAAACACCCATGAAAAAACGTAATCACATTTTCTGTGTTGTTGTATTAATTTTTACGACATGGAAATCAAGCTACCGAAGTCAAAGGAGCTTTTCTTATTGAGCTAAGTTAAGTGGCAATAGCTAGCTGTAAATTAATTGACGTAGATTATAAAACGATTGACAGTAAACATGCGTGTGTTACTAGTCCAATAGCTGCATAATAGAAGAAGACTAGCCAAGCTAATTTAGCCTAGCTAGTCTTTTTTTCTATGTTTTATGATTGGTAGTGAATATATGCCTTTTGTTTGGATAATAGGAATACGTTCTAGCTCCGAAAGTTGTTAACATCTACAAAAGCGCTTTCAATCCTAATTCCTCCTGTAGTAAGTAAATTTCCATGTCCTAACACATGAAAAAGGAACTATTCTTACAAATGAGTAAGAATAGAAAATAAATAGTTAGTTAACAGTTATTCAAATATAAAGAATATCTAGTCTATAATTTAGACATCAAATACGAGGAGAAAGAAAATGAAAAAAATTATAGGATTTGTTTTAGTTATCGTTATTTTTTTAGGTATAGGATACGGAGTAAAACGTTTTATTCAAGGTCCACCACAACCGGCCAATGGAATAGTAGTTATCGGCACAGAACAAGATGTCAATAAAGTTAAGCAGGAATATAAAAATAAAACCGAACAAACTTATGATTACAAAGCGAAGTTCATCGTAACAAAAAAAGGTGAATCAGAACATGAGTATTTGGTTATTAACAAAACTACTGCTGAACAATTAGTTAAGAAAGGAATTATTAGAGCAAGAAAAGAACCAGGCAGTTCATCTCTCATTTCAGAACCTGTTAATGAAATTAAAGAATTACCTGGGTCACTAAATTTGTTCTATTCTATAAGTGATTATGAGTTGGTAGATAACCAGATAGATTTGAATGGACGAATGATACCTGTAAGTTATATTAAGAATCAAATATGGGTCGGATATATGGCTATGGATTTTGTTATTCTAAATGACAAAACTTATGATGAGCTTGCTGACCCAGATTCCGTTATGACACTGATTCACTTAAAGGATAAATTTGATTATAAAGAAGATAAAGAAGAAGTAGAACAAGTTTTCAAAACAATTGAGAACGTTTATCCAGATAGCAAACGCAAAGTAGGTTTTGTAGACATAGAAGATTGAGTTTTAATGACGAAAGGATGGGTCATATGGAAGTTGTACGTATGGAGAATATAGTGAAAAGCTATGGAGAAGGCGATAATAGGGTAGATGCATTAAACGGAATTGATCTTTCTATTCAGCAAGGAGAGTTTGTCTCAATTGTCGGTGCTTCTGGTTCTGGTAAAAGTACTCTGCTTCATATTTTAGGTGGTTTGGATCACCCTAGTTCAGGAAAGGTATTTATTGGGGACAATGATATTTATAAATACACAGATAATGAGCTTTCGGTATTCAGAAGAAGAAAGGTTGGATTTATTTTCCAATTCTTTAACTTGATACCGGTATTAAATGTCCAAGAAAATATTGCTTTACCTACGTTATTGGATAGTGAATCTATAGATATGGAGTATTTAAATGAAATTATGAATATCCTAGGCCTTCAAGAACGAAAGAATCACTTGCCTTCCGAACTATCTGGAGGGCAACAGCAACGGGTTTCAATTGGCAGGGCGCTTATTAATCGTCCGCATTTGATACTTGCTGATGAGCCTACAGGTAATCTGGATACTCGAAATACGAAAGAAGTTATGGATTTATTAAGATTCACTGCAAAAAAATACAATCAAACCATTGTCATGATTACTCACGATCTAACAATAGCATCAGCCTCGGATCGGATTATCACAATACAAGATGGTAAAATCATTTCTGACCAACGACTGACTGCGAAAGAGTCACTGACCGGAGGGAATGATTTTGATCAATAGTTATAAGCAACTAGGTACTAAGTATTTAAAAGGGAATATGAAACGAACAATTTTGACGTTGGTTGGAATCGTGCTCTCTGTAGCATTAATTTCAACGATTGGTCTCTATGCGAAAGGATCACAACTTTCTCAAATTGAGAACACCAAAAAGTTAAGCGGGGTTTCTTTTCATGTTGGTATTTCAGATTACGATGAAGAGATATTAAATAAAATCAGATTTAATCCCCAAATTGAATCGTTTGGTTTAATGTCTGAAGGGGACATCTTTCCACTTGGAGAGGTTTCTGTGCAAATGAATTTCGCAGATCACCAAGCCTTAAATTTTTTAACCTATAGCCTTCTTGATGGTAAATTACCATCTAATGACCATGAGGCCGCTGTTGATTCCTGGATACTTCCTTATATAAAAAAAGATCTTCAGATTGGTGATTCATTTGAACTGGATGGAAAAACATATCAACTGGTAGGCTTACTGAATAATAATGATTCTACACATAAAGGTAAAAATGGACGATTATTAACATATAAAAGTAAGTTTGCTATTGGAGAGGGAAGGATATTAATTGAAATTAATGAGAAGGCAGACTTCAATGAGGTTTTAGACGAACTTAAATCAATTACTGAAGATGATAATATTGCTATTAACAATGATTTGATTCTAGTTTTGAAACCGGAATCGAATCAAGCGCTTCTGACTATCCTAGTTATCGTTGTCAGTATTGTTGTAATTGCGACAATTATTGTCATTTACAACGCTTTTCAAATCAGTGTCGTAGAACGAATGAAGCAGTTCGGCTTGTTGAGAAGCATCGGTGCTACACGAAAACAAATTCGACAAATTGTAATGAAAGAAGCTGCTGTGTTGGCTATCATAGCCATACCAATCGGCATTATATGTAGCTTATTGGCACTTGGTATTCTCCAAACCATTTTCTTGATATTATTAGAAGATAGTTCAAATGTTCCATTGTTCAATATTGATTGGCAGATATTATTGATTAGTTCGATTCTTACGCTGATAGCCGTATTAGTATCCAGTTATTACCCTGCTTTTTTTGCAGGTAGAATATCACCGTTGTTGGCAATTAGCAGTAGATTATCAATAAATAAAGGGAAAATCAAAAATCGAAATAATAAGGTGCTAAGAAAACCTTTTTCATTCCCGTTAAGCATGGCCTTGAAAAATGTAAAAAGAAATAAAAATCGTTATACCGTTACCGTTTTATCAATTATTATAAGCAGTGTATTGTTTATTACTTTTTCATCTTTAATGGACATCGCATTTTCATCCAGACTTGTGAACGAACCGTATGAATCGGATCTTACAATCAATCTACATGATGAAAATAATGTTTCTTCTGAGAATCTGGAGGTTTTAGAACAAATAAAGTTGATTAAAAATGTATCCAAGGTTTCCGAACAAGACTTAAGTTTTGAAATTGAATTGAAAGATACAAATCAATCTCTCGCTACTGTTGAAGACATCCAGAACACTATTGGAAAAGATCACTCCATTGTAGTGATCAATAACTTTGAAGCGAAAAAAGACCAGAAGGAATCCGTTCTCATTATCAAAGTTCTAGTCTATGCTTTTATTGTGGTTATTTCTTTAATCGGTAGTTTAAATATCCTCAATACGATTACTATTAGTATCATGGTTAGGCGAAAAGAACTGGCTGCACTAAAATCTATAGGTATGTCCCAAAAGGATTTGAAAAAAATGATTACTTATGAAGCACTGATTTACGGTTTTTCTGGAAGCTTGCAAGGTATATTTTTCGGTTGTATACTTTCATATATTATTTCGTATAATGCTACTTCCGGTTTCTTAAAAGCAGAATGGTCGATTCCTTATATTGCTTGTTTTATTACATTTGTTGCAGCTTTGGTAATCAGTTATTTATCGGTGCTGCTACCGCTGAGAAGAATCCGACAGGATAATATTATAAATACGATAAGAGAAGAATAATACTAAAGGCCTGGCTATTTATTATAGTCAGGCTATTCTGATTTGATGGTAACTGCTAATATAGAGTGAGAGGAAGGAGAAGATATACTTGAATAAAATATTACTTGTAGAAGACGATGAGGCTCTAGGTCTAGCCATTGAATTTTCATTAAGAAATGAAGATTATGAGGTGATTAGAGCTACTAGTGTAAAAGAAGCGAAAAGCCAATTTAATGATAACATTTTTGACTTGGCTATCTTAGATATCAACCTTCCGGATGGAAATGGCTATGACTTATGTTTGCACTTCAAAAAACAAAATAATGCAACAGCTATTATATTCTTAACAGCTTTGGATGAAGAAGCAAATGTAGTAATGGGACTAGATATTGGCGGAGATGATTATATAACAAAACCTTTTCGGGTTAGAGAACTTATGTCGAGAGTAAAAGTACAATTACGTAAACAAGCTAGATTGGAAGAAGTTTCAATGATTTTAATATCTGAAAATATAAAGGTGGATATGAACCAAGTAAAGGTCTATAAAAATCAGGGTATTGTTCCACTAACAACCTTAGAATATAAGCTTTTGTTAGCTTTTATGAAGAACGCTCACAAACTATTAGAAAGAGATGAAATCTTATTGAAAATAACAGAAGAAGATGATGTTTTTTTTGGTGAAAATACGTTATCTGTATACATAATGCGTTTAAGAGAAAAAATTGAAGATGACCCCAAAAATCCTCAGTTTATCATTACTAAAAGAGGATTAGGATATCATTGGGATAAGGATGTGAACCGAGAATAGATGATGAAAAATACCGAATTGAAAGGTTATTTGATCATACTGGTGGTTTTATTTTCTCTATTTATCGTTTATCAGTTAATTTCACATCAAATATTTTACAATCAATTAAAAACAGATTCTATTACAGCCTGGGGAGAAATATCCGCCAAATTGATTGAACAAAACCCTGAGAATGAAGCAGAAATTATGAAAGTCTTAACAAGTAATTCTTCTAATTCAAGTGAATATCAGGAGAAAGGGAGAGAAATTTTTAGGCAGTATGGATTATACGAGGATTTGGAGACGAAACTTTTTCCACTTTTAAATAACCATATTTCTAGCTTTAATCAAACAATATTATGGGGAATGATTTGTTTCGGGTTAATACTGTTTCTGGCAAACTATATTCAATACAAGATTATTTTCAATAAAATTAAGCAACTTACTTCAACGGCTAAGAAAATAATTGATGGAGATTACTCCGTTACAATCAATGAAAATAAAGAAGGAGAAATCGCCAAATTAGCTGTTTCATTCCGCTCTATGAAAGACGTAATTAGAAAAAATATGAAGGATTTACTTGTAGAGAAGGAATTTTTAGGACAAATGTTGCAAGACATATCCCATCAATTAAAAACGCCACTTTCAACTATATCCATCTATAATGAAATGTTATTGATGGAAGATTTGCCCCGTCAGCAACAAGTTCAATTATTACAAAATAATGAAATGCAAATTTCCAGAATGAATGTCTTAATTCAAAACTTGTTAAAAGTAGCGAAAATTGATGCCAAAGCTGTTTCATTTGATAAAGAACCTTTAAACTTGGTGAATACCATTAATGAAGTTTTGAATCGTTTGGAAAATATTATCAATGAAAGGGATTTGTCAATTGACTGGGATGGGACGGAGGAAGTAGTGGTTATCCACGATAAATTATGGATGCAAGAAGCTTTGATGAACTTGCTAAAAAATGCGATTGAGCATTCTAAACGTGGTGAGAAAATCACACTTCAAGTAATGGATACACCGATTTATACAGAGCTCGTAATTCAAGATTTTGGAGAAGGGATTGCTGCTGAAGACTTACCACATATCTTTAATCGATTCTACAAAGCAAGCAATTCTAAAAAACATGATTCTACAGGGATTGGCTTGGCTTTAACAAAAGCGATTATTGAAGCTCATCAAGCTTTGATTAAAGTTGAAAGTGTGAAAAATGCTTATACAAAGTTTACAATTACCTTTATAAAATTTTAAAATGTTTTATATCTGAATCAGTTTTTAAGGTTGTAGCCGAATGAGAAAAATAGTAGTACTTATGCAGTAAAAAGTTATGTATACGATGATAACGGACACCCACTCACAATGATTTACAAAGGAGTACCTTATCAGTACATCACAAACTATCGTGGTGATGTACTAGGGATGACAGATGAGAGTGGCAAGCTCGTTGCATCTTACACATATGATGCATGGGGTAACATTTTAACGCAAAGTGGAACAAAAGATCATTTAGATTCTATCAACCCATATCGCTATGCTGGTTATCGTTACGATGAGAATACAAAGCTCTACTATTTAATGGCACGTTAATACAGGTTTATTTTTATCACTAGACCCTGTTCGTGGAGATACTATGAATCCTTTATCGTTGAATGGCTATAATTATGCGAATAATAATCCAGTGATGAATGTGGATCCGGACGGGGAGATTGCCTTTCTAATACCATTAATAGTCGGTGCTCTTGAAGTTGCATTTGGATTCCTTACTCGGTGGATTACAAAAAAGGTACTTAATCAAGCGGTAAAAAAATAACCCCAATGATAACTGCGGCTGTTACAAAATATGGGAAAAACCTTACCTGGACTGGACCAAAAAGGAGTAAAGATAATAAATACAACCATACTTTGTTTACACTCAAATATAAGAAAACGCAACTTTTACGTATTGATTTGAGAATAGATAAGCTTACTTTTAAGGGGCAGGGGTATGTTGGAAATGTACATTATCATGTTCCACCTAAAATGGACAAACATAACACTTTATTTAATGTGAAATTCGGAAATAATTACCCTAAACGCCCATGGTGACGAAAATAGAAAGTGGTGTATTAAATGGTTATGGAATTTTCCATTATATTGGATAAAGAAGAAGAGAACTATAATGCTTTAAAAACCTATATTAAAGCTTTTCTTAAAAAGCAAAAGATACTAAATTATAGTGAGCAAAATGATAAAGATGTTTTTTTCTTGAATTTTTTCACTACTAAAGATAATTTCACCATACTTGAAAATGAGATGAAAAGTTCGTTTAATATTTTTATTTCAGACATTACTAATATTATTTATCCACACTATCATCTTACAAGATATAGAGA
>NZ_JAQZSD010000103.1:0-10138 GCF_028674935.1 Lysinibacillus sp. CNPSo 3705
CTCATCGGACGCCCCCAGGAAGCTTTGCTCTGTGCGAAAGCGAAGCGTCAGCTACAAATGTTTTCTGTAGCGAAAGCGAAGCGTCAGCTACAAAGCGCCCAGTCGAAACGGAAATCAACCACACGTTTTGAGGATGATCCATTTTTATTCACAAAAACTAGTTGATTTCTACTATTTCCTGGAATAATTTATTAATCTATAATTAGAGTCGAATCCAATACTTTTATGGAAAAAACATATGAGAAAAGACATCTGTGATGAAAAGGGCGGTGTAGAACAATGAAAAAGCTTTTACCCTATGCTATTATTTTGACTTTTTTAATCAGTTTTATATTTGTAGGTAATACTCCTGCAAATGCGGAAGGTACACTAGTTATTCAATCCGTAGCTAAAGACACAACAGTTTATGTAGAACCTTCCGTAGAAAGTGCCGTAATCGGGCAATTAGCGAAGGGTAGTTTTGTAACAGCCACACCAGTAAGTGAGGAATGGACTCGAATTAAAACGCAACAGCTAGAGGGATTTGTAGAAACGGCAGCATTAGTAAGCCTTAAATCCGAAAAATATGTAGTGACGCAAAAAGATGGAACAACTTTATTTACATACCCTAGTCCAAGTGCACAAAAAGCCGGACAAATTTACGAAAATAGTATTATCTTTGTATATGGATCAGCACCTGGAGGTTGGTCATTTATCCAATATGGTCATCAAACAGGTTATGTGGCAACAAATTCTTTAAAGAAACCTGTTGCAACAAAAAAACGAGTAAATGCTACTAACGGCGCTGTGCTTCGTTTAACTGCTAGCCCAAGTGGTGAGGTTCTTGGTACACTTGCCAATAAAACAGTCGTTCAGCAATATACAACGCTAGCAGGCTGGGCCTATGTAGAAGCGGATGAACAACAGGGCTATGTGAAAGCTTCAGAGCTAGCAAATATCCAAATAACGGGTAACAAAGTATACAATAAAGGTGTACCTGTAGCGAAAGGGGAAAAAAAGCGTGTGGCATTAACGTTTGATGATGGGCCAGATGCAAAAGTTACCCCACAAGTTTTAGCAATTTTAAAGAAATATGATGCAAAGGCTACATTTTTTATGGTTGGGCAAAATGTCTCTAAAAATTCAGCAGTCGTAAAGCAAATTTATGAGGCTGGCCATGAAATAGGCAATCATACATGGGACCATGCAAAGTTAACAGCCTTATCGACAGCAAATGTTAAACAAGAGGTTGATCGAACTAACAATGCTATTTATGCTGCAATCGGTCAATATCCAACGGTTTTCCGTCCACCATATGGTGCAACGAATGATAAAGTTCGTTCTGTCATGACGATGCCTTCTATTCTATGGTCAATCGATACGCTAGATTGGAAGCATCGTAATGCTGAGAAAATATTAACGTATGTGAAAGCGTCAGCAAAAGATGGCAGCATTATTTTAATGCATGATATTCATCAAACGACAGCAAATGGTTTAGAAAATGTCATTCTATACTTGCAAAAACAAGGCTACGAATTTGTAACTGTTAGTGAAATATTACAATAATCAATAAGCGAATGGAAAGGCCGTGCAACTGTTAATCAAGACAATTGCACGGCCGCTTATTTTATGAAATTAACGAGACCTATTTTATGACTCTAGAAAAAGGGAGATGTAAAACACAGAGGTATTAGCTACGAATGGGTCTGCGTCCTTGTGTAGACCGCTTAAAAGTGCGGCTACAAAATAATTCGACCATTACCTGTCTTGTTTATGTTCGTTGATAGTCGTAGTAATGAAGGCACTAAACACAATATCAAAATATACTAAGTTATCAGCATATTATTTGAAATAACAGATACTTATACGTTTGTCTACATTCAATTTATAAAGATTCGGAGGAATAGAAATGACTACTAAAAAGAATCTTTCACAATGCATAAAGATAAGACCTTTAACCCTAGATGATTATGAATATGCCTTAAACTGGAGTATGGATGACACTTTTTGTTTAGCCAATGGATGGGAGTTAAATAGAAGTCCCGAAGAACTATATAAATGGTGGCTCAAATGTATTAACAATGTAGCTGAGGATTTTATCCGAATGGGTATTCAGTTTAACGATAGATTAGTTGGATATGCAGATTTAGCCTGTATTAAAGGGAATACTGCTGAATTAGGTATTGCAATTGGTGAAAATAGGCTGTGGGGGAAAGGGATTGGATTTAATTCTGCTCTATGTATGATGGCGTTTGCCACAAAAAAATTAGGAATTACAACTTTTAACGCAGAAACACACGAGGCTAATGTTCGTTCACGAAAAATGCTTGAAAAGATAGGATTTAAAGAAATAAGTAGAGTAGGTAGTGAAAAATATTTTGGCATGAACAGCCAACTAATACAATACGAACTAAATTTATAACAGGGAAACCTCAATTTAAAGGTTCCCCCATATTTTCTTCAGAAATAAACATTAAAATTTAATAGAGTATTTATTTAAATAAATTGATCGTTGTAATAATAATTGGAATACCGAAGACGTCGATTAAAAACGCTCCTACAATGGGTACAACAAGAAATGCTTTTTGAGATGGGCCGAAACGTTGGACAACTGCTGACATATTGGCCATCGCATTTGGCGTTGCCCCTAAACCGTGACCAGCAAAACCGGCAACCATCACCGCAGCATCGTAATTTTTTCCAAGTATCTTAAACAAGACAAATATACTAAATAAGACAATGAAGAATACTTGTACAAAAACAATGATGAATAGTGGCAGTGCTAAATCAGCAATTTCCCATAATTTAATACTCATGAGTGCCATTGATAGGAAAACACCTAATGTCACATCGCCGATTAAAGAAATGCTTTTCATGTTAATCGCTTCAGGTTTTATTTTATCCATAATATTGCGCACTAGTACAGCTACAAACATTGCACCGACATAGCCCGGTAGTACGAAGCCAGTAGCTTCTGAGAATAATGTTCCAACATATGTCCCTACAGCCATACAGAACGTAATTATTAATACTTGTGTAAAGAATGAATCGGATGTTATTTGTTCATTTTTATTTTCAAAATCAATTTCTTTTGTTTCTTGTTCATTTGGCGTTAAATTATATTTACCAACTAAGTATTTGACAATCGGGCCACCGATTAAGCCACCAGCCACTAAACCACATGTAGCCGCAGCCGCACCGATTGTCATGGCTGATGAAATACCTAAGTCTTCTAATGTTTGTCCAAATGCTGCAGCGGCACCATGGCCACCTTCCATAGAAACAGCACCAGCCATCATACCGATTAATGGATGAATCCCCATAAGCGATGCAAGAGATACACCAATCACATTTTGCATTAATGCTAAGAAACCACAAGCTAACCAATAAATAATTAATAATTTTCCGCCAAGCTTTACAAGTTTAAAGCTTGCTCCTAAACCAATTGTTGTGAAAAATGTAATCATAAATAAACTTTGTAATGACGTATCAAGCGATATTTCTAATACGCCAGTTGTCTTTAGAATAGTGGCCAACGCGGCGAATAATAAGCCACCAACAACAGGTGCTGGTATACAAAAACGCTTTAAAAAACCGATTTTATTGATGAGCCAGCCGCCCAATGCGAATAGTGCAACTGCTAGAAATACTGTTGTAATTTGATTAATTTCGATCATGAACATTATCTCCTAAGTAAGTGATTTAGTGCTTCATATACAAAATAAGCACCTAGTTTAACTGTGCGTCCATTCTCATCCAGTGAAGGATTTACCTCACAAATATCAAAAGAATGTGTATTTGGATGTGAAGTGACTTGTTGAAGTATCGTGCGTACTGTTTTTGGATCTAGTCCAAACGGTGATGGAGCACTAACACCCGGTGCAAATGCAGCATTTAGTACATCCATACAAAGTGTTAAGAGAATATAATCATGATTATCCATATACCGCTGAAGGTCATGCATGATTTGTGCTTTATTTTCTGGCGTCATATTTTCTTCTAACACATAATTCACATGCAATTCATCGGCTTTATCAAATAGTTCTTTTGTATTGCCAAAACGTTGTATGCCTAAAACAAAGTAATCGGTAAGCGCATCCTGTTCTAAAATCTGCCGGAACATTGTACCGGAGGATGGTTGCTCATCGTATGGTCGTAAATCGAAATGAGCATCGATGTTGACGATCCCGATTTTTGCATCTTTAGGGATCGCTGCACGAACGCCTAAATAATGTCCGTATAATGTTTCATGTCCACCGCCAAGCACGACACATTGTATTTTTTTATTTAGCAATGTTTTGACAATTTCGCCGAGCTCGTGTTGCGCTTCTTCTAATGCGCGGTTAAGACAAAGAACGTTACCAACATCTATAATTTGCTGTTCATCATTAAATGTCCAAGGTAAGCTAGATAGTGATTCACGCAGAGCATTAGGTGCACTTGCTGCCCCTACACGCCCCTGATTACGACGTACACCTTCATCACATATAAAGCCCACAATTCCGGCATGCTGATTATCTGAAGCGCTTACATCATTAATAGCAGTTCTTTTCACTTTTTGATGTAAACGGAAACTACTCGTATTAGTCGTTGAATCTATACGGCCTTTCCATTGTTTTTGATCTGTCATTGTATACATTTATTCATCAACTCCATTTCCAATATTATTCTAGTGAAAATATTGTTATGAATAAATTATATATTCACATAATTATAAATGCTAATATATAATTAATATTAATCTATAGCTTAAAACTATAAATGTGGGGGGATATTGCTGTGGATTTTAAACAATTACAATATTTTTTAGCAGTTGTGGAGCAAATGAATTTCTCGAAGGCAGCAGAAAAACTACATATTTCTCAGCCTTCTCTCAGTAATGCTATTAAAAAATTAGAGCAAGAGATTGGTTCACCTTTACTTGAAAGGAATACAAGAAATCTTCAATTAACAGAAGCAGGCGAGCTTTTATATGAACGAGCAAGCGTTATATTGAAAAACATGGAAGTTTTAAAAATAGAAATGGATGAGGTAATTGTACGTGGCACAAGTGAAATAACGATAGGCGTGATGGAATCGATTAAGCATTGGCTCCCAAAAGTCATTACAGAGTATAAAAAAGAATATCCAGAAATGATGATTCATTTAGTAGATATTTTAGGGAGTAAGCGTGTTGAAAAATCACTTAAAAGCTATAAAACACATTTAATTATTACAAATCAGATAATGGATGATGAAGAGCTCGAGGTTAACTGCTTATATGAAGAGCGACTTGTAGCTGTTTTACCTTTAAATCACCCATTAGCGAAGAAAGAGAAGCTGACGATCGCAGATTTAAGTGAAGAGCCTTTTATTATTAGTACAGGGGGCTTTCAAACGAGACATGACATTTTAGATGCATTTGAAAAGGCTGGCAAAAACATGAATATTCAATTTGAAATTGAACGCTTTGAAACGGCTGTATCGCTCGTTCGTGAAAATTTAGGCGTTACCATTCTACCAGAAAATTATTTAAAAGGTCCTACAGCAAAAACTATTGTACAAAAAGAAGTAGATTGCCCCAATTTACGACGAAATGTTTATGTGGTGTACTTAAAAAATCGTCATTTACCTTTGGCTATTCGTGAATTGCTTACTGATATTATGGAGATAGGCAAAACACTTTAGAATAGTGAAAGCTTAAATACCACGGTTGATGGATTATGTTAAAAATGAAACTAAGAGGAACATGAATTCTAAATAATATGAAGGGTGACAATATGAGAAAAATAGTAATTGGTATTCTAATAGTATGTTTATACTGTTTTCCTTTTGTTTATTTTTCAATGTACCAAGATTTTGCTAACCGATCAATGCTCTGCTACTTATTGATGATTGTAGTGACTTCACTTCTTGCTTTTCTTGGGAAATTTCTATGCAACTCAATTCCTTTTATTATTGGCAATATTGTATCGGCCATTATGTCCTTTTACTTTATCGGTAGGATGGAAGACACGCTAGGGATAGGATGGGATAGTGGTTATTTTAAACCATTTTCACCTTCCCAATTAGTAATAATTGTGAGTATTTTAATTTTAATTCCTCAGTTTTTCGCTATGAAGTTAGCTAATGGATACAAAAATAAAGTTAAAGATTAAATTAAGTGAGATGAGTAACTTCAATGAATAAAAGTTACTCTTTTTTTGATGAAGTGCACATAGCGATAAATTAACGCAATCGACGCTATTGTGATTTGAAAATACATATTATGGCAAAATAGTGTTTTAACTTGTATTTTTTTATCGTAATGAGAATTTCTATCTTTAAAAACACTGCCTTAAGTATGAATTTTCTCTATAATTCAAATTTTTGTTTAATAGACATTGATTTACAAGAAATATAGCGGTAACATTTAATGTAAGAATAAAAATGAATATTCATTCATTTGTCATTTTGATGTTCAAATAAAGGGGGCCTTTTAATGAATTTTTCTTATAGTGAAAAAGTAGTCGAATTACAAGAGAAGCTGACAAATTTTATGGAACAATACATTTATCCAAATGAGGCAGTGTTTGCTGCGCAGGTAGAAGCAATGGAAGATCGTTGGGGAGCGATCCCGCCAATTATGGAGGAATTAAAGTACAAAGCACAAGAAGCGGGCCTATGGAATTTATTTTTGCCAGATAGCGAATATGGTGCAGGTTTGACGAACTTAGAATATGCACCTTTATGTGAAATTATGGGACGCTCTTTACTTGCTCCTGAAGTGTTTAATTGCAATGCGCCAGATACGGGAAATATGGAGGTGCTTGTGCGTTACGGCTCAGAACAGCAGAAGAAGCAGTGGCTAGAACCGTTATTGCGTGGAGAAATACGTTCCTGCTTTGCAATGACTGAGCCTGCAGTCGCGTCTAGTGATGCAACAAACATCGAGGCAAGTATTGAACGTGATGGCGATGATTATATTTTAAACGGACATAAGTGGTGGACGACAGGAGCTGGCGATCCTCGCTGTAAAATCGCTATTTTTATGGGGAAACATAAAGATTCTACAGCACCTATCCATGAGCAACAGTCGATGATTTTAGTGCCGATGGATACACCGGGAGTGAAAATAGAACGTATGCTTACGGCATTTGGCTATGATCATGCACCAGAAGGACACGGTGAGGTGACGTTTACGAATGTTCGAGTACCAGTTGAAAATATTTTGTGGGGAGAAGGAAAAGGCTTCGCGATTGCGCAAGGTCGTTTAGGGCCAGGTCGTATCCATCATTGTATGCGTCTTATTGGAGCCGCTGAACGTGCATTAGAGGAAATGTGCTTGCGTGTTCAGGAGCGACATGCTTTCCATCGACCACTCGCAGACCAGGGTGTGATGCGCGAGCGTATTGCGGAGTCCCGTATCGATATTGAGCAGGCAAGACTCTTAACGCTTAAGGCAGCGTACATGATGGACACAGTAGGAAATAAAGAAGCGAAGGCAGAAATTGCGATGATTAAAGTAGTAGCACCAAATATGGCATTGCGAGTGATTGACCGAGCAATTCAAGCATTCGGTGCTGCTGGAGTAGGACCTGATACGACGCTTGCCGCACAGTGGGCAAATTCTCGAACATTACGACTAGCAGATGGACCGGATGAAGTGCATCGTAACACGGTTGCCAAGCTGGAGCTGAAAAAGCATGCTAAAAAGCAAGAGGAGCTGGTTAAATGACAGTATTAGATTTATTTAGCTTAAAGGGGAAAACGGCCATCATAACGGGGGGAGGACGCGGTCTTGGAGCCCAAATTGCACAAGGCTTTGCGGAAGCTGGTGCCAATATTGTACTGTGCTCAAGAAAGGTCGAGGCATGCGAAGAGGTAGCTGTAGAATTAGCTGAATTAGGTGTACAAACATTAGCTCTTGCCTGTGATGTGACAAAGCCAGAGGATATAGCAAACGTAGTATCAAAAACGCTTGAATCATTCGGCCAAATTGATATTTTAGTCAATAACAGTGGGGCGTCCTGGGGTACTCCGGCTGTTGAAATGCCGTATGAGGCTTGGCAAAAAGTTTTCGATGTGAATGTCAATGGTACATTTTTAATGAGCCAAGCTGTTGGCAAAATAATGCTAGAACAAAAGAGCGGAAAAATTATAAATATCGCCTCAATTGCAGGGCTTGGTGGTACATTACCTGATTTCATGGATACAATTGGTTATAACGCAAGTAAAGGTGCGGTCATTACTTTAACAAAAGATTTAGCCGTAAAATGGGGGCCATATGGCGTCAATGTAAATGCGATTGCCCCAGGATTTTTCCCAACAAAAATGTCACAGGTCTTAATTGAGCGCGGACAAGATTATTTAATGGGCGTGACGCCGTTAAAACGTTTAGGAACTGAAAATGATTTAAAAGGCGTAGCATTATTTTTAGCCGCGGCTGCCTCAGATTATATTACGGGGGACGTCATAGTTGTAGATGGCGGTATGAGTTCAATCATTTAAGGGAGGGGTACAATGGATACGATACAAGTAAGGGCAAGTGAACGTATTGATGAAGTGAAATTACATTCATTTTTAAAGAGTCAATTTCCAGAGTTACCAGAAGGAAAGCTAGAAATTTCACAGTTTAGTGCCGGACATTCAAATTTGACTTATTGCCTAAAAGTAGGCGAATTTGAAGTTGTTCTTCGTCGACCCCCACATGGACCAGTCGCCAAAAAAGCGCATGACATGAAACGAGAGTTTACGATTATATCTGCATTACATCCTTTTTTATCTGCTGTACCAAAACCTTATGTTTACGTTGAAGATCGAGAGATTATCGGTAGTGATTTCTTTTTAATGGAACGCAAAAAGGGTATCGTACTCGATACTCATTTTCCATCTGGAACAGAAAATACGGAGGATTTAGGACGGCTCATATCAGAAAAGATGGTTGATTCACTTGTTGCTCTTCATGCAATACCATATAAGGAAACGAAGCTTAAGGATATGGTAAAGCCAGAAGGGTTTATGGAACGGCAGGTACATGGATGGATTGAGCGCTATGACAAAGCGAAAACGGCAGAGCATGCTGAAGTAGCGACATTGACAAAGTGGTTAAAGGATCATGTACCTTCTAATCATGAAGCAACCATTATTCATTATGATTACAAGCTGAATAACGCCATGTTTACAAGCGATTACTCTGAGATGATTGGTCTTTTCGATTTGGAGATGACAACTGTAGGGGATCCTTTAGCAGATTTAGGTGTAGCCATGAGCTATTGGATGCATGCAGATGACCCAAAAATGCTACTATATGCTTTTGGAGAACCGCCAATAACGACTTTACCAGGGTTTTACACACGTCAAGAATTTATTAATCGATATGCAGAGAAAAGCGGGCGTGATGTTTCAGCCATCGATTATTATATTACATTTGCCTACTTTAAATTAGCTGTAATTTGTCAGCAAATCTATTATCGATATGTGAATGGTCAAACAAAAGACGACCGTTTTGCACAAATGGATAAAATGGTAGCTGCCCTCATTCATCAGGCTTCCAAGGCACTCTAAACTATGGTGAAAATGACGGTTGTTTATAAAGCAGCCGTCATTTTATATTGTTAAAACCTTTTTCTGTCAATGAAATTAAGGTGTCAAATTATATAAGGTAGGACTCTGCCCTGCAAAAATAAGAAATGATCACATTTTAGGAGGCTGAAATGGAATCAAGATTGAGTGTAGAAAGTGAAAAAAATAATGAGATAAAAACAAAGATGGGCTTTCTACTCATATTTTACTTTTCATGGACAATTAAAGAATTATGGTTAATCGACTACATTTATTCGTTCGGTGAAATTATCTCTCCATTATTAGAGGCGTTCGTTAAGGGGTTCATTTGGATTGTTCCAACGTGGTTGTACATAAAATACTATTTACATACTTACCCATTCGACTACTTGGTAATGAACTTATATATTGTTAAGGAGAAAAAATCTCCCATACCTGTAAAGCAAACCGGTCAGATTGTTGAAGATCAACATTGTTAAAGATGGGAATATTTGAGATGGTGGGTATTACGCAAACCGTAATAGTGGAACAAGGGGATGAAAGCGAGAGGGGATATTTATGACTTATAAGTTTGAGATTATGACTCAGGAACAAGCTGAGGATATTGCACATAATTGGCACTATGATGGAGAATATT
>NZ_JAQZSD010000104.1:0-10114 GCF_028674935.1 Lysinibacillus sp. CNPSo 3705
TTTTAAATCAACTGATGTTAAATTTATTACTAATTTCCATTATTTTATTGGATACAATTCTTATTGTGATCAAGTTTCATTTTTAGAAATTAGTTTTTTATTAGAAGTCGATTGTAGGAAGTTTATTTTGAAAATGAAGTTTAATGATGTTACTACTTTAGATTTATTAGGATTTGGAAATAGTTATAATCAAATAACGGGCTTTAGAATTAATAATTTGAAAGATAAAGGTTTTGAATTACCAAAAAAATATTTAGTAGAAGATTATGAGAATAATATTATTAAGTTTTTCTGTGCAAGCTTTGAAGTGTTGTCATTAGTAGAAACTTCTTAATTATAAGATACTTATTTACTAGCTGTAATTTATAATGAGAGTTTACAGAGGCAGTACTATCATGGTGTTTTATTTTACATCTGGGCTAGGAAGAAAACGTGAGAACTGGCGAAATGAAATTTTTAAGTTAAGATATGATATGAATAATTAAAAACTATCGAGAATGACAAAGCTCGTGGCGATAAACATGGATATAAATAGTTTTTTAAAATAACTCATGATGTACCGCTACCTAGCAATGCTCATCCTTCAGGAATAGGAAAATAATACAAAGGAGAAATAACTATGGAGAACCTATACCTGGAGTATGTTACTAAGAGTGCTATCGAAGGTCTTGTAAAGAAAGTGAAACTACCTGCTCCTGATGAATTTACACAAGATTGGGAGTATGAAGTGTCGGATTCTTCAAGAATAACCGAATTCTTATACGCCTATGAAAATATCGCATTAAACAAAGAAGAAAAATTCGCTTTAATGATTATTATTATTTCATCATTCAATGATGCAATAGTAAAAGGAAAGGCTGAGGAGAAATGGGCTAGCTTGATTAGATATCATCTTCTTCAAGACAATAGTATTCATAAGAATACTATTTATTATTGGTCGATGTTGGATGAGGATGATCTGGAAAATTGTCATGCTGTAACATCTTTCATAAGAGAGATTGCATATGTCGCTGAATTAGATGGTCAAGACTAGAGTTGTTAGAGGGGAATTAATTTACTAGGCATACAACTCTATTAATAAACTCGTACAATGCAACCTACAAACCAAACATTAAACAATTCGAACACTTGATAAACTTTCAAAGGCTTATTCCATTTGAACGATGAAAGAGGAATGAACCTTTTTTTATGCCCAAAATCAAAAGAGGAAAAGAAAAATGGAAAAACAATTGTACAGACACAAGCAGAGTATGAGGCAATCAAAAACATGAGAACTGGGCGAAATGAAATTTTTTGGTTAAGTGTAGTTTGATCAAACTAATGAGAATGACAAAGCTCGTGACGATAAACAGGATATAAATAGTTTTTTTAATACTAATGTATTAAGAGTGAGAATAGGCGAGATGACATTTTACTAAAAAGAATTATTCATGGATGTCATAAGCACGAAACACACGAGATTAAATAAGCTAAAGGGTTTAAACGCTACATTTGCCATGTGGTAAAAAAGATGTCATACTGTCAATAATAAAATAACTTATAAAACTTACAAATATCAATAAACTTAAAGCACTTATTGCCTATAACAGGCGACAAGTGCTTTTTACATTTTTAAATACGGAAATTGAAAAGATTACGATTATTTAATTAGTGTAATAAGTATTAAATTTTATTCAAGTACTAGCATACAAGGAGAGGAACAGGCGATGGATAGGGGTTTCGATAGATAAATTTGTTATAAATTATACATTGCTGCTAATTCATCGAAAAATGCAACATTACCTACAGGGGATATCCCTAAGGGTAATTCTATACACTATGCTGAATCGGACGGAAGAAATATATCCCCTGAGTAGTTCTTCAAGGAAGAAGCTATTGCAGAAGAAATGTATGAAAAATTTAGGGGTTTAGGAACAGAATACGTGAATGCTATTGCTAATAATACTGACTTTTCTATTACTAGAGTACAAAGGATTAAAGATCATGTCTTTAATAACTCCCATATAAAGGATCACGGAGTTGGGAGATTTGACCCGGACTACGAACTGGCTCAAGCATGGCAAAGATTGATAGATGGGAAACAATTAGATTCTGATATACAATTATTAGATCACGAAATTTTGAATCAAAATTTGAAGGTATATTCCAGACTAACTATAGAAAAGCGCATGACAAAACAATAGAATCTGGAAGGCCATGGAATTTGGAGAAAAACTATGAGGAGTGAAGAGTCATGGCAGCTTTTGTATTGATGTTAAAGGAGTTTGAAAACGAAGATAGGGTAGTCTATCAATATGGACCAAATGAGAATTCAATGGGGCGAATTGAGTATGATAAAAAAATAGGGTTATCAATCAGCTTTCACCAATTGATTCACAAGAGTTTGCTGATGATTTCTTCTTTAAGAGAGCAGGAAGACGTCTTTCGAGAATGATTATTAAAGAGAATCAGAACTTTGTTGACCGAACAACTATAGAATCTTGATAATTGCTAATGAGTTTAGTAATTTTTTATTAGATTTAGCTATGAAAGAAATATAACATAGCATTTGAACCTTGATTGGCTTTATGTCTCTCAAGATTTTTTAGTGGGGCTAACCAGAGTCGAATAAATTTTCATTAATTATGATAGATGTAACCCTTATGAGCACTACAAAAAGCTTCATTTAATTATATCTCCAAAAATAAAAATGCAACCAAAGCAACTGTATTAACTGTAAAGATACTAAGGGTACGGGTAAAGTTAAATTCTCTACTAATAACTTGCCAAAGGATCCTAAAGAATTAATCAACAATGGATGGAAAGATGTAACACCAGAAGGAATGGCGAAAAATACTAAATCACGTGAGATTATTGATCCTGAAACTGGAATGAAGGTTAGATTTGATCCTGGAAAACCAGGAGCAAATGGTTTTGAAGGTAAAGATCATTATCACGTGCACAATCCAAACAGCACAGGTAAAAAGGATTATTACCTTGATATTAATGGTAACCCAGTACCAAAAGGCTCGAAAGCATCTCACATTGAACCGTAGCTTGGGAGGAGAAATATGAAACCATCAGAATTTATTAAAGCTCATAATCTTTTAGATAGTCTTGTTGAGGAATTAGAGTATGATGAAGTTAATAAGCAATTAAAGATAATGTTAGAGTTGTGTCAGTGGAAACAATCTTACTATCTTGAAACAGAACCAGAAATGCAGCTTGGAATATTAATATTCTCTAATGTGACAATCTACAAAACTGAACCTGAATTATTCAATCTGGATAGTAGTGAAATACTAGAGGTAGACTTACTCCCGTTACCTGGAGACGGTGAGTCTATTAAAATAGTTCTTAATGGTTTAGATGATGTAATTGTACTATACATTCATTCTAATGAAGTAGAATGGATTGAAATAAAACCAGAGAGTGAACAATAGTTAGGTGTTTACAAACCAAAACAACAAGATCGTACAATACAACCAACAAAACGAACACAAAATAACTTGACAATACACTTGTAAACTTTCAAAGGCTTATTCCAACGTAATCGGTGAGGAGGAATAAGTCTTTTTGTATGTTCAATTTAATGTGTAATAAAATGGTGAATAGTATAATGTTGGAGAAACGCGGTACCGAATGAAATAAGAGATTATTTTTTTATTAGCGAATTTTAAGATTACGACATAGGGTACGGTAAAAGATGTTACTTTTAAAGAGGGTTATGATACACATTTAACCGAAGTGGAGGGTTTTAAAGCAAAACCGAATATTGGAATAAAGGGTGGTCACAATCTTGAGAACTTTGAACAATTTATTTTAGATAACTTTGGTAATCAAGTTAAGGATATTAATCAAGCTGTTACTAAAACGTCTCATCCTGATATTTCAGGAATTTATGAGGTAAAATATAAGCTTCCTGTTTATGATGGATTGAGTAAAGAAAATGGTGGAAAAGGTAACTTTACTGGACAGTGGAAAGAGTATAAGAATCCTAAGACAGTATATGACCCAAAAGTTTTTTCTGATGAGCAGATTAAAGTTGGGTAGGGAAGCAATGGAGGAAGGCATTCAAAATGGTAGAGTAAGAATTGACTCTCGACCAAATGCTATTTCTGATGAGATTATTGGATATGCTGAAGTTGATGGTAAAAAATTACAATTCATAGGTTATAAAAATAAAGTTACCGGGGAAATAAGTAATTTCTTCCCTGTAATTCCAAAATAATAATAGAAAGGTAGGTTTAATAAATATGGATGATGAAATTTATTATGTGAAAGATACACAAGAAAAAATTGAAAATATGGAGGCTTATTACAGGACTTTAGGTAATGGATATTTTTTAGAGGCACTTAATGAGTTTAAAAATGGCAAAGGATTTGGTATTGGTTATACTAGTTGTTATTTTGCAACTGAATGCACTCCTAATGATGAAGAGTACTTTGGAGATACTGGAGTGAATTTTACAACAACTCCTCCAGTAACTAGTACTGAAGTATATTCAATTGTGGATTATGAGATGTTTTTCGAGTATTTACTTAAAGTAGCTCAGGAATACCTATCCATATATCCTCAGAATAAATTAATTGTTGTGGAGAACTTAACTCAAATTCAAAAGAG
The DNA here is from genome assembly GCF_028674935.1 of Lysinibacillus sp. CNPSo 3705. Classification (NCBI taxonomy): domain Bacteria; kingdom Bacillati; phylum Bacillota; class Bacilli; order Caryophanales; family Bacillaceae; genus Lysinibacillus; species Lysinibacillus sp. CNPSo 3705. Next base: position 4,604 of record NZ_JAQZSD010000104.1, read on the forward strand.
ATTCGGTATTGAAATAAAGAAGTAAACAAAGGTTAAACATTGAAAATAAGAAGTATAAATTAACTTTCATAAGAAGCTTTAGAATCAAAGAAATCGACTCTAGGGTTACAGCTCATAACAGATGAGTAGAAAGAGAAATTAGAATTTGCTGATAGATAAAGCCATATTCAGAATCAATATATCATGAAGGCAATGTCATCATGAGTACTACCAGGGGATAAGCGTTAAGCAATTGACCATATTTTTATTAGATGCCAGTAGCAATACATGTTCGGTGAAAAAAGCGAGTGAAATTTTAAAGTTGGTGAAAGAGGATGGAACCACAATAAGAGAACATCAAGAAATACGAGACTTTCTAGTAAAGAGTATCGTCCGAGACATTTCATTTAAGAAGCAGGAAATGCGCTATGTGGAACGAGAATTAAAAGGGTTAATGAGTTTACTAGACTTTCAATTAGACACGATGCCAGGCATAGACCTCGTTACAGCTTCGGCTTTAATTGCAGAAATAGGTGATGTACATCGTTTTCCAAATGCCAACAAATTAGCACGATTTGCGGGCATTGCGCCTGTTTACTTTGGCTCTGGTGGGAAAGGAAGGGAACAAAAAAGCAAGCAAGGAAATCGGGCGCTACATGCTTTATTTTACAACTTAGCCGTACAACAAGTACAAGTGGCAAAAGGAAGTAAGCTGCCTAGGAACCCAGTGTTTTATGCATACTATCAACGGAAACTAAAAGAAGACAAAACAAAGGGACAAGCATTGGTTTGTATCATGAGACGGCTTGTAAATATTATATACGGCATGATGAAGCATAAAACAGCCTACGAATTACCCGAAGTAAAAGAGGGAGAAGTAGTTTAATAAGGTTTAAGACAGATTGTTTTTTTATTAGCGGATTTTAAGATTACAACATAGGGTACGGGTAATAATTCTAAAAATAATGGACAAAGTACTTTGGAAACTGGAACAAGATTTCCAACTAAACAAATTAATCCTAGGGTAGACCAACATATTATTGATAAAGTAGCAGAAGCGAGAGGAGCATTATCTAATAGATATAAAAAACAAGGTAATTTTGCTTATGCAGAAGTAGATATTGTAGGAATCAATAAAAAAGATTTCTTTGCACATAGTGGAATTTATGATGCTTCAAAAAAAATACCCGGGGCTGAAGAATTCTCTTTTAAACCTAATAAACCTACATTTGAAGCTACGAAAGCGTATGATAATGGAGGAAACAATTATTTAAGGGACGGGGATACCGAGTATAAAATTTTAAATGATTTAGCAGAGAGAGTTGGAGATAATTATAAGGCAAAAGGCAAAATAAAATTATTTACTGAAAAAGATACATGTGATAGTTGTAATCTTATTATTCAACAATTTAACGATAAATATCCTAATATTACCATAGAAGTGATTCATAATGCTGATTAAATGATTTTACCTAACAAGTAATGGAGGTTTATAGAAGTGGAATTTAGTTATCAAGAATACAATGAGTATATAAATGAAACTTATGAGGAATTTAAAGAAGAAAAGATGAGTAACAAAGAAGCAATAGCAAGAACATATAATGAGTATGATATGGTCGCTAAGAAAAGTGAAACAGATAAGGGAATAGTTTATATAGAACTTGCAGAAATTTTAATTACTCATTTCAAAGCAATGTATACATTCAAGAGTTATATTGAAAATGTGTTGATTAAATTAGATTTTAATTTAATTAAACTTGAAAATGCTTTATCTCGGGAAGAGTATAAAGACCTGTTTTCACGTAGAGTACATGTTTTACAAGAATTGAAAAAAATGCCTCTTGATTACTATCAAACGGTTTGTTGGTATTATGAAGAATTAATAGAGGAAGTACAAAAGTATATTAGCAATTTTATAGAAGAAAACAAAAATACGGACACTATAGTCACTGATGTATTACAACGATTTGAACGAGATTGTAAAAACACAAAAAGTGAAAAGTATATCATCTATACAACACTTGCTGAAAATCTGTGTAATCAAGGATTAAAAACTGTAAATGGTATTGAAGATATAAAGAATGAGTTGCAATCATTTCAAGTTTACGATATATCTAACGAGCAATTAACTAAAGATGACCAAGAGAAATTAGCAAATCGAATTAAAAATGTTTTAACTAGGCTAAAATGAAATGATTGAAAAGATACTTAACTAAAACAAAACTATTTTGAGAGTCCTAGTCCTTGTTCTATAATTATGGTGTATAAGGGCTTTCATGCAATTGTAAGTTATATTGGTTTCTACAGTCCCCGCTCATTAAAATAATTTGTAACCATACCATGCTTAAAATTGACATGTTATGACGGCAATATTCAAAGGTGTTACCCAACAATAAAAGCGTAATAAAAGATATATACGATTTTATTCATCATTACGATAGAAAAAGTCGCTTCCAATAACTGATCTGACCCCAAAAAGTTTTTAAGCAACTTCTAAGACCTGAATTCGGTACTCCACCGGGCTTAGGTCTTTTAATTTTGCCTTCATTCGTTTGTGATTGTAATAGTGAATATAGTCTTGGAGTTCCTGTTAAAAATGTGCCATGTATTCAAATTCTTGTAGATACAGGAGTTCAGATTTTAATAAACCAAATAAATTTTCTATAACTGCGTAATCCCATGCTGTTTTAATGTTCGTTGATACTTTTTCATTTGATAGTGCCATCGTTTGGACTGGAGTTGATTCAAAAGGAGTAACATGGGTGGGGTATTTTGAAAATGGTAAAATTATATCGTTATTGACAACAACACCCACACCATAGGAGGAAGATGAATGGATAAACTACTAGATTCCAATGATTTAATTAGTATAGAACACTCACTAGTGGAAGATTTAATTAATGTTTGTTATGTTGTCGGGTCATTTAAAGACGCTACAAGATGTTAGAGTAATAAGATTGGTTTTGGAATAGATTTTGGTGGATTTACTTTTTGGAGTGACTTAGATGAATATGATAAGACTCTTTATGAAGAAAAATTTAATGGTATTGAAATACAGAAGCAAAAATTCTTGAAGATATAGCATCCCAAATTAAAGATCCAAATATAAAAGGCGAAATAAATCTTTTCACTGAGTGGGATACTTGTCAGAGTTGTACAAATTTGATACTTGAATTTAGACATAAGTATCCAAATATTAAGCTAAATGTATACAGTAAAGGAATGATTCAATGAAAATAGCATGTATTGAGGAAATAAAAGATATCGTTGTTTTTGGATTTGACGAATATATTAATGAAAATAATTATAATGTTGCCCAGACATCAGCGAAAATTTTAGAAGAATTTCAAAAGGGGGTTAACGCAAATGTTTTTAGCAAAACAGCTTATTTTACTTTAATAGCAATTGAGAGTCTAAAATTAAATGAAATTGTTGATTATTTATATATGAAACTTGAAATTTACTTAAACAATACAAATTTTGATAATACTATAGAAAAAAAAGAAGTTGATCAACTTTTAAATGAAATAGAATTATGTAAGAAATTATTAAAAAAAGAAAACTACAAAATAATTCAAACTGATGATTACTTTAAAGCTAGTATTGATTATATCTTGAGTAAAAAACCAGAAAGCTATATATGATTCTAAGATGAGTAAAGTTTACAACTTGTTTGATGTGAGTTTATTTGTTTTTTCATCTCAAATAGAGATAGGTAGTTGTAGATTTTAATTAAGATATTTATTTTCGATTAATTGGAAAAATAAAAAACTGATTTTGATCAACAGCCAGTTAACGGTTATGCCGATTTCTGGTTGTTTTTTAATTGTTATGTTTAGGAATAAAAGGAGCTACTTCTATAACACCTAGCGGCGGTCAACGAAAAAAGGAGGGTAATAATGGTGTTATATTTAAATGAACGTGTTGCTCGACTTCAAAAAGACAAAATTCCAATGCAAATCTTGTACAAACGAAGAAGTAAGTGAAGTGAAAAAATTAATAAGAAATAATAAACTTCCTGAAGCTTATATTGAGTTTCTTGAAGTAATGGGTAGAGGAACAGAGCATACTTTATTACGAGGTGAGTCATGTTTTATTGAAGAGTTATTGGAATTAAATGAATGGGGAGCAGATTTATTAGAAGAAAATAAAGTGCAATTGAGACTTACTCCTAACGACTTTGTATTTTGGATGAGTTAAGGGTGGATGTTTTGTTTCTTTAAATTAGATGAGGGTGAAAATCCTGCAGTCTATTTTTATTCTGAAGGCAAAAAGAAAGATGGTTTTTATAAGATTACAGATATATTTACATAATTTTTACAGTATAGGTATATTAAAGATATGTATATTTTTCAAAAAGAGATTAAAAGATTACTTTAATTTAATATCGGTACTCAAGAAAATCGGGGAGAAGCTAGAGAATGGATAAAAAATATAAGTATAAATATAAAGCCTCAAAGTGAAGGGGATATTTAACTTTTACTTAATTATCTCCAAATAAAGAAGTTTTAATTACAATATAATGAACTGGTTTTAGCAATCTAGCTTAATAAAAAGTTTGGTATGAATTGTTTCAAAATGGGGGATTAACAATGTTTGAAGAAAAAGTTAGAACAGTTTTAGGTGCACGAGCATTACTAGATGATAATGACCCAAGAATTGAGCAAAAATGGCAAGAGCTAATTGCTTTACTAAGTGAAAATGAAAACTTAACTTTGAATTTTTTACAAGTTTGTACAAAAACAGAACTTTCATTTTTAAGTGAGGTTTTTGAAGAAGTGGCATATAATTTGCAAAGTAAAAAGTATATTGAACTACTATATCGCTTAAATCTGAGATACCCAGACTTAAATTTAAAGAGAAGTATTGAGATTGCAGAGGAGTATATGGGTTAAATTCGAGGCATCATAGTTTTTGAATCCAATAAGTTAAGCGGAAAATAGATAATTTAAACTAGTTGTGCATTAAGAGAGATTAATCCTGATTCCGATGCAAACCTTGAATAGCAATTTGCTTGGAGGAAAAAAGAACCTAATTTTTCCAGTTAGTTAGTCTGTTAATAACGGAATATGAGGAGGGCTACTTATGAGTAAAATTCATGATATTAAGATTTTAAATTATCAAATAGACTTTGAGAATTCAAAAATTGAAATGAAAGTGGAAAACGTACAAGAAAAACCATTAAAAATTTTATTTGAAGATTTTTTTGCTTTTCATTTTGAAAACCAACTACCTGATAGTATTCTTTTCGATATAGCTAAAGGAGAGGTCGATTCATTTGCTTTAGAAAACAAAGAATTGTTAGATAAGGAGAAGGATTATCTTTGGCCAATGGATTATGAAAAGGTTGAGGATTTGATTAAATATATAGAAGGAAATAATTACCATCAATGTAAAATTTACTCTTAATATGGATTAAATGGATGGATTCTTTCTAAAAAGATGCTTTTTGAAGAATAAAAAGGACAAAAAGATAAATTATCTAATTCTCGTAAAATTAATAAGCGATAAGTAATGTAGTTAAAATAGAAC